>NZ_JBHVFE010000056.1:0-29447 GCF_042801945.1 Kitasatospora sp. NPDC057542 | reverse complement strand
GGTGCGCGCACGGCGCACCGCCCGTCGGCCGTGTGTTCGTCGGACCGGCTCAGCGCAGCTCGGCGGGCGGCGTGCGGCCCGGGTCCATCGGCTCTTCCCGGACCAGACTGCCCCAGACGGCCATCCGGTACAGCGAGGTGTAGACCGGCGTGCAGGTCGTCAGGGTGATGTAGCGCCCGGGCTCGGCGTACGGAGAGCCGGTGGGCACCGGGGCGATGACACCGGTGTCGTACTTGGAGGTCTCCGGCAGCGTGGCGTCGACCCGGTAGACGTACCAGCGGTCGCGGGTCTCCACGACCAGAGGGTCGCCCGGCTTCAGTCGGTCCAGGTCGTGGAACTTCGCGCCGTGCCCGTCGCGGTGGGCGGCGAGGGCGAAGTTGCCCTGTGCGTCCCAGGGCATGGCCGACGGGTACGGCGCCGTGTAGACGCCGGCGACCCCGTCCGCGAGGGTGTTCTCGTCGGCACCGACCTTGACCAGTACCTGGTAGCCGGCGCCCAGGGCCGGTACGTGGAGGAAGCCGATGCCGCCGCCCGCGTCGTACGGCGGGGGCGCGGCGGTGCTCGCGGCGCCGGTCGGTGAGGCCGTCGGGGCCGCCGCCGACCAGGCCTGGCGCAGCCGTTCGGCGGAGCGGTCCGCGTGCCGGCCGGCCGCGAGGTTCGTCCACCACAGCGAGTAGACGACCAGCAGGGCCAGCAGCACACCGACGGTGAACAGCAGGTCGCCGAGCACGCCGGCCGCGACCCGGTGGGGGCGGCGGCGCGGGGTTCGCTCCTCGGTCGGATGCTCGGGCGCCACCGGTCCTCCCTTCGGATGGCGGCGGGGGCGGATCGGAGCAGGGCGGCACCTGGCAGGGGGGCCGCCGCCGGGGACGTCCTGGCTGGTCATGCGCGTACTCCACCGCGCCCGTGAGCCGGTGGGCAAGCCGACACGCCACGCCGTCGCCCGGCCTCTGCGCCCGGCCGACCGGTGACCGGGCGGGCCCGGCCCGTGGGCCGCCCGGCGGCGGGCCCCAGGGGCGCGTAACCTGCTGGGGCGGACGGATGGAGGGGCCGATGGCGATGGAGGAGCAGCGGGCCGGAAGCCGGGTCAGCCGGCCGGAGAACCGGCTGGTCCGGCGCGGGTTCACCGACCCGGCGCGGGCGGTGCGGCTGTTGGAGGGCCCCGGGCTGGAGGGCCTGGCCGACGACCCCCTGCTGCTGGACGCGCTCGGCGCCACCGCCGACCCCGACCTCGCGCTGCTCGGCCTGGCCCGGCTGCTGGAGGCCGCCGACGAGGCCGACCGGCACATCCTGCGCGACACCCTCACCACCTCCAAGCCGCTGCGCGACCGGCTGCTCGGGGTGCTCGGCGTCTCCACCGCGCTCGGTGACCACCTGGCCCGGCACCCGCACGACTGGCACGTGCTGGTCACCTTCGAACTGCGCGACATGCACCCCGGCCCGGAGGACTTCCGCCGCGCCCTCACCGAGGGCGTGCGCACCGGCGAGCGCGGTCCGGCGGACGCGCTGCGCGTCGCCTACCGCCGCTGCCTGCTCGCCATCGCGGCCCGCGACCTCACCGGCACCGCCGACCTCGCGCAGACCGCCGCCGAACTCGCCGACCTGGCCGGCGCCACCCTCCAGACCGCCCTGGACCTCGCCGCCGAGCACGACCCGGAGGCCGCTGAGGCCTGTCGGCTCGCGGTGATCGGCATGGGCAAGTGCGGAGGCCGCGAACTCAACTACGTCTCGGACGTGGACGTGGTGTTCGTCGCCGAGCCGCGCGAGGGGGTGGACGAGCTGGAGGCGCTCAAGGCCGCGACCCGGCTGGCCGCCGCCCTCACCCGGCTGTGCGCGGACACCACCGGCGAGGGCACCATCTGGCCGGTGGACGCCAACCTGCGCCCCGAGGGCCGCAACGGCCCGCTGGTGCGCACCCTGGCGAGCCACCTCGCCTACTACCAGCGCTGGGCCAAGACCTGGGAGTTCCAGGCGCTCCTCAAGGCCCGCCCGGTCGCCGGGGACGCGGAGCTCGGCACCGCGTACGTCGAGGCGCTCGCCCCGATGGTCTGGCAGGCCGCCGCCCGGGAGAACTTCGTCGCCGACGTGCAGCAGATGCGCCGCCGGGTGGTCGACTCCATCCCCGTCACCGAGCTGGACCGCCAGCTCAAGCTCGGCCCGGGCGGCCTGCGCGACGTCGAGTTCTCCGTGCAGCTGCTCCAGCTGGTGCACGGCCGCACCGACCCGGCGCTGCGCAGCGGCAACACCCTGGAGGCGCTGGCCGCGCTCTCCCGGGGCGGGTACGTGGGCCGGGCGGACGCCGCCTCGTTGGACGCCGCGTACCGCTTCCTGCGCTCGCTGGAGCACCGCATCCAGCTGTACCGGCTGCGCCGCACCCACCTGATGCCCACCGGGGCCGAGGACCTGCGCCGGCTGGCCCGCTCGCTGGCGGCGCTGATCAACGACGACACCCGCGCCGACCCGGTGGCGGCGCTGCACCGCGAGTGGAAGCGGCACGCGGTGGAGGTCCGGCGGCTGCACGAGAAGCTGTTCTACCGGCCGTTGCTCGACGCCGTCGCCGAACTGCCGCCGGGCGCCACCGGGCTGACCCCGGAGGCGGCCCGGGCCCGGCTGGAGGCGCTGGGCTACGCGGACCCGGCGGCCGCGCTGCGGCACATCAGCGCGCTCGCCTCCGGGGTGAGCCGCAAGGCCGCGATCCAGCGCACCCTGCTGCCGGTGCTGCTCGGCTGGTTCGCCGAGTCCGCCGACCCGGACGCCGGGCTGCTCAACTTCCGCCAGGTCTCCGACGCGCTCGGCCGCACCCCCTGGTACCTGCGGTTGCTGCGGGACGAGAGCGCAGCCGCCGAACAGCTGGCCAGGGTGCTGTCGGCCGGCCGGCTCGGCCCCGACCTACTGCTGCGCGCCCCCGAGGCGGTGGCCATGCTGGGAGACCCGCAGGGTCTGGAGCCGCGCGGCCGGGCCGCCCTGGAGGGGGAGATCCGGGCCGCCGTCGGCCGGGCCGGGTCCACCGCCGCCGCGGTGGCCGCCGCCCGCTCGGTGCGCCGCCGGGAGCTGTTCCGTACCGCCGCCGCGGACGTGCTCGGGCGGCTCGGGGAGGACCCGGCCGAGGCGCTGGACGCCGCGGGGGAGGCGCTCACGGCGCTCAACGCCGCCACCCTGGGCGGCGCGTTGCGCGCCTGCGTCGCCGGGTGGGAGGCCGAGCACGGGGACCTGCCGACCCGGATCGCGGTGATCGCGATGGGCCGCTTCGGAGGCCACGAACTGGGCTACGGCTCGGACGCGGACGTGCTCTTCGTCCACGAGCCGCTGCTCGGCTCGCTGGAGGAGGAGGCCGCCCGGGCCGCCCAGGCGGTCTGCCACGAGCTGCGCACCCAGTTGGGCGCGCCCTCCACGGAGCCGCCGCTGCTGGTCGACGCCGACCTGCGGCCTGAGGGCCGCAGCGGCCCGCTGGTGCGCACCCTGGCCTCGTACGCGGCCTACTACCGGCGCTGGTCGCACGCGTGGGAGAGCCAGGCGCTGCTGCGGGCCGAGCCGGTGGCCGGGGACGAGGAGCTGGGCACGCGGTTCCGGCAGCTGATCGACCCGCTGCGCTACCCGGGCACCGGGGTGCCGGAGCGGGACCTGGTGGAGATCCGCCGGATCAAGGCGCGGATCGAGGCCGAACGGCTGCCGCGCGGGGCCGACCCGACCACCCACACGAAGATCGGCCGGGGTGGGCTGGCGGACGTCGAGTGGACGGTGCAGCTGCTCCAGCTCCGGTACGGGCACGGCGTGCCGGCCCTGCGCACCACCCGGACCAGGGCGGCACTGGCGGCCGCCGTCGAGGCCGGGCTGGTCAAGCCGGAGGACGCCGAGGTGCTGGACACGGCCTGGGTGCTGGCCTCCCGGGTGCGGGCGGCGGTGATGCTGGTGCGCGGGCGGCCCGGGGACAGCTTCCCGGGGGAGGCCCGGGAGCTGGCCGGAGTGGCCCGCTACCTCGGGTACGGCTCGGGGCACAGCGGCGAGCTGCTGGACGACTACCGGCGGATCACCCGGCGGGCCCGCGCGGTGGTGGTCCGGCTGTTCTACGGCTCCGACTGACCGGGGTGGTCCACGGCTCCGACTGACCGGGCAGGTCCACGGCTCCGGCGGGTACGCGAAAGGGGCCCCGGTCGGGGCCCCTTCGGGAGGTCGGCCGGCTAGCGGCGAACGGTGCTGACCGCGGGCTCGCTCCACTGTTCCGGGACGGTGATCGGCTGCTCGGCCACCGTCTCCCGGGCGGGCACCCTGGGCAGCTTGTAGACCCACTCGTGGTACAGCCAGCGGGCGGTGAGGAAACCGAGCGCCAGGCAGAGCTCGCCGCCGACGGCGTCCATCCAGAAGTGGTTGGCGGTGGAGACGATGACCACCAGGGTGGCGGCCGGGTACATCAGGCCGAGCGCCTTCACCCACGTCCGGCGGGCCAGGAAGAAGATCGCCAGACCGCACCACATCGACCAGCCGATGTGCATCGAGGGCATCGCCGCGTACTGGTTGGAGACGTGCGCGGCGGGGCCGGAGGCCATCGAGCCCCAGGTGCCGTGGGCCTTCACGGTGTCGATGAAGCCGCCGTCGGTCATCAGCCGGGGCGGGGCCAGCGGGAAGAAGTAGAAGCCGACCAGGGCGATCCCGGTGGTCACGAACAGCACCGAGCGGGCCGCGACGTAGCGGCCGGGGTGGCGGCGGTAGAGCCAGACCAGCACGCCGATCGTGATGACGAAGTGCAGGGTGGCGTAGTAGTAGTTCATGCCCGTGATGAGCCACCCGACGCTGTCCACGGCGTGGTTGATCGAGTGCTCGACGGCGATGCCGAGGTGCTGCTCCAGGTCCCAGATCCAGCGTGTGTGCTTCTGGGCTATCGCTTCCTGTTCGGGAACCGCGTTGCGCACGATCGAGTAGATCCAGTAGCTGATCCCGATCAGTGCCAGCTCGAACCAGATCCGCGGCCGGGCCGGCGACCGGCGCTGGGCGCTGATGCGCTCGCGCAGCGCGGCGGTACGGGACTGGGCGGCGCGGGTGGTTCCGTCGGGCAGGCGGCCGGGGACGGCCTTCGCTGCTTCGGAACCGCTACCACTGGCCGCTTCGGCGCGCCCGGCGTCGCCTCGCTGGATCTCGGTCGGTTCCCCCATGGACGGCAAGTCTGCCAGACCACTCGTAGCCGTCTGCTCATCCTCTGGCAGTGGATTCTTCACCGGCCGTCCCCCTTGAGGGCTACGGGCCGGCTCCCACCGGGGTAGGGGGTGCTCTGGGGTTCGGTGCGTACCGGTGGGACGGACATGGGTCCCATTGTCACGCCCGTCGCTCCAGAGGAAGTAATCGGGGTGGTCGGAGACGGTCGCCCACCTGGATTTTCCCGGCACGAAACGGTTTCTGCATCTTGCTGAAACATATTGCAGGCCGCTAGCTTCCTGGGAAATCGATCGCCCTTCCCCTAAGGGAGCCCTCAGTGGCCGATGTCCCGCTCCGCCCCCGACGGAGCACTGCCCGACGAACCACCGGCCGCCGCAGACCGCCCGGCCGCACGGCCGTCCTGCTGGCCGCCGCACTGACCGCCGCCACCCTCGGCAGCGCCCCCGCGGCCCTTGCCGCCGCCCCGCCGGCCCCGCCCTCGGACGCCGCGCTGGCGGCCACCGCCGGGCGGCACGACCTCACCCGCGAGCAGTTCTACTTCGTCCTGCCCGACCGCTTCGCCAACGGCGACGCCGCCAACGACACCGGGGGCATCACGGGCGGGCGGCTGGAGAACGGCTTCGACCCCGCCGACAAGGGCTTCTACCACGGCGGCGACCTGGCCGGACTGATCCAGCGGCTCGACTACGTCCAGAACCTCGGCACCACCGCGATCTGGCTGGCCCCGATCTTCAAGAACAAGCCGGTGCAGGGCAGCGGGGCCGACGCCTCGGCCGGCTACCACGGCTACTGGATCACCGACTTCACCCAGGTCGACCCGCACTTCGGCACCAACGAACAGCTCAAGGAGCTGATAGCCAAGGCGCACGCCCGCGGCATCAAGGTCTTCTTCGACGTCATCACCAACCACACCGCCGACGTCATCGACTACGCCGAGAAGCAGTACGGCTACCGCTCCACCGGCGCCTTCCCGACCCTCGACGCGGACGGGAACCCGGTGGACGAGACCGCCGTCGCCGACGCGGGCGCCCCCTGGCCGAAGATCACCAAGGACTCCTTCCCCTACACCCCGGTCTTCCGCAACCCGGCCGACGCCGGAGCCAAGACCCCGTCCTGGCTCAACGACCCGGCGCTGTACCACAACCGGGGCGACTCGACCTTCGTCGGCGAGTCCGCCACCGAGGGCGACTTCAGCGGCCTGGACGACCTCGACACCCAGAACCCCACGGTGGTGAAGGGCTTCGAGAAGGTCTACCAGCAGTGGGTCAAGGACGCCGGCGTGGACGGCTTCCGGATCGACACCGTCAAGCACGTCGACATGGCGTTCTGGCAGCAGTGGGCGCCCGCGCTCAAGGACTTCGCCGCCAAGCAGGGCAACCGCAAGTTCTTCATGTTCGGCGAGGTCTACTCCGGGGACCCGGCGGTCACCTCGCCGTACGTCACGAAGGGCAGGCTCCAGGCCACCCTGGACTTCCCGTTCCAGGGCGCGGCCCGCTCCTACGTCTCGCAGGGCGGCTCGGCGCGCAACCTCGCCGACGTCTACGCCCAGGACTACCGCTACACCAGCGCCGACACCGACGCGTACGAGCTGCCGACCTTCCTCGGCAACCACGACATGGGCCGCTTCGGCTCCTTCCTGCTCGCCGACAACCCGGGCGCCGACGACGCGACCCTGCTGAGGAAGGACCGGCTCGGCAACGAGCTGCAGTTCCTCACCCGCGGCCAGCCCGTCGTCTACTACGGCGACGAGCAGGGCTTCACCGGCGCGGGCGGCGACAAGGACGCCCGGCAGGACCTGTTCGCCTCCAAGACCGCCTCGTACAACGGCGACCGGGTGCTCGGCGGCCCCTCCGGCCCGGCCGACCGGTACGGGCAGGGCGGCGAGCTCTACCAGGGCATCGCCGGGCTGGCCAAGCTGCGCCGGGACAACCCGGCACTGGCCGACGGCGCCCAGATCGAGCGCTACGCCGCCGACGGCGCGGGCGTGTACGCCTTCTCCCGGATCGACGCCGGGCAGCAGGTCGAGTACCTGGTCGCGGTCAACAACGCCACCGAGGCGAAGACCGTCACCCTGGACACCTTCTCGGCGGGGATGGGCTTCGACCGGATCTATCCGTCCGCAGGGGACCGGATCACCAGCGGCGGCGACCGCAAGGTGACGGTCACCGTGCCGGCCCTCTCCTCCGTGGTGTTCAAGGCGGGCGGCAGGCTCGCGGCCGTCGGCGCCGCGCCGCAGCTGTCGGTGCAGCCGCCGGCGGACGGTTCGACCGGGCTGGTCACGGTCGGCGCCACGACGGGCGGCGGCTTCAACCGGGTGAGCTTCGCCGCCCAGATCGGCAACGGGCCCTGGCAGACGCTGGGTACGGCCGACACCGGAAAGTACGCGGTCACCCAGGACCTGGCCGCCGTCGCCCCCGGCACGGTGGTCCGCTACAAGGCCGTCGTGCAGGACTCCAGCGGCCACCTGCGCTCCGCCACCGCGAGCTTCACCACCGGCACCCCCGCGCCCAAGCCGGCGCCCACCGCAGGCTCGCGCCCGTACGCCGTCGTCCACTACAACCGGCCGGACGGCGACTACGACGGCTGGAACCTCTACGCCTGGGGCGACCTCGCCGACGGCGAGGCCACCCAGTGGCCGGCCGGGCACGCCTTCACCGGGCGGGACGCGTACGGCGCCTTCGCGTACGTGCGGCTCAAGCCCGGTGCCTCGGACGTCGGGTTCATCGTCGAGAAGGACGGCGTCAAGGACGTCGACGCCGACCGGCACCTCGACGTCGGCAGCACCGGCGAGGTGTGGCTCAAGCAGGGCGACCCGGCCGTGCGCACCGCCAACCCCGGGCCGGTGAACAGCCAGCCCGCCGACACCGCCGTCATCCACTACAACCGGGCCGACGGCGACTACGACGGCTGGGGCCTGCACGACTGGACCGGCGCGGCCACCCCGACGGACTGGGGCAAGCCGCTGCTGCCCGCGCGCCGCGACGCCTTCGGTGCCGTCTTCGAGGTGCCGCTGGCCCCCGGGGCGACCAGCCTCAGCTACATCCTGCACAGGGGCAACGACAAGGACCTGCCCGCCGACCAGTCACTGGACTTCGCCGTCAACGGCAAGGAGGTCTGGATCCTCGGCGGCCGCGAGGGCTACCTGCTGCCGCAGAACCCGGCCGCCTCCTCGCAGATCGACCTCACCGGCGCCAAGGCCCAGTGGATCGACGCCAGGACCGTCGTCGTCCCGGCGAACTTCGGCGCGGGCGACGACGCCCTGGCCGGCGGCACCAGCGCCCAGCTGGTGTACGACCCCGAGGGCGGCATCCGGGCGGACCGGGGCACGCTGACCAAGCCCGGCAAGTGGCTGCGGCTCACCCCGGTCAAGGGCGGGCTGACCGACGCGCAGAAGGCCAAGTACCCGCACCTGGCGGGCTACCGGGCCTTCACCGTGGACACCCGGGACGCCGCCCGCGTCCCGGCCGCGCTGCGCAGCCAGCTGCTGTTCACCGAACACCTGCCCGGCGGCGCCGTGCCGGCCGCCACCGGGGTGCAGATCCCGGGCGTGCTGGACGACCTGTACGCCGGGCGGACCGGCAAGGTGGATTTCGGACCGGCCTACTACAGCGGCAAGGTGGCGCTGTCGCTGTGGGCGCCGACCGCGCAGGAGGTCTCCGTCCAGGTCTTCGACAGTGCCACCGGGGGCACCCCGAAGACGCTGTCGCTGAAGCTGGACGACGAGACCGGGGTGTGGGAAGTCGTCCGTGACAAGCGCGAGTTGGACGGCAAGTACTACCTGTACCAGGTGAAGGTCTGGGCGCCCTCGACGCAGCAGCTGGTGGTCAACACCGTCACCGACCCGTACTCGGTGGCGCTCTCCACCGACTCCGGGCGCAGTCTGGTCGCCGACCTCGACGCCAAGGCGCTCAAGCCCGCGGGCTGGGACGACCACGCCCGCCCGCCGGCCGTCCCGCCCGCGCAGCAGCAGATCCAGGAGCTGCACGTCCGGGACTTCTCGGTCGAGGACCCCACCGTCCCGGCGGCCGAGCGCGGCACCTACCTGGCGTTCACCGAGTCGAACTCGGCCGGGATGCAGCACCTTCGGGAGCTGGCCAAGGCCGGGGTGACCACGGTGCACCTGCTGCCGACCTTCGACATCGCCACCATCCGGGAGAACCGGGCGGACCAGAAGCTGCCGGCCTGTGACCTCAAGTCCCTTCCGCCGGACGGCCCGAAGCAGCAGGAGTGCGTGGCGGCCGTGGCCGCCGACGACGCGTACAACTGGGGCTACGACCCGCTGCACTACAACGTGCCGGAGGGCTCTTATGTCGCCGCCACCGATCCTGGGGGCACCTCCCGGCCGGAGGCTGGGGGAGGCGTCGCCCGAACCGTGCAGTTCCGGCAGATGGTGCAGGCGATGCACGCGGCCGGGCTGCGGGTGGTGCTGGACGTGGTCTACAACCACACCGCCGCCAGTGGCCAGGCCGAGCACTCGGTGCTGGACCGGGTGGTGCCCGGCTACTACCAGCGGCTGGACGCCAACGGCAAGGTGACGACGGACAGTTGCTGCTCCGACACCGCGCCCGAGCACGCCATGATGAACCGGCTGGTGGTCGACTCGGTGACGCTGTGGGCCCGTGAGTACAAGGTGGACGGCTTCCGCTTCGACCTGATGGGCCTGGACCCGAAGTCCACCATGCTGGACGTGCAGGCCGCGCTGCGGAAGATGACGCCGGACTCGGACGGCGTGGACGGCAGGAACGTCTTCCTGTACGGCGAGGGCTGGAACTTCGGCGTCGTCGCGAACAACGCCCGCTTCGAGCAGGCCACCCAGCAGAACATGGCCGGCACCGGCATCGCCACCTTCGACGACCGGCTCCGGGACGCCGCCCGCGGCGGCAACTTCATGCTGAACTCCGCCCAGCAGCAGGGCTTCGCGTCGGGTCTGTACACCGACCCGAACGGCTCGGCCGCGAACGGCACCCCGGAGGAGCAGAAGGCCCGGCTGCTGCACCAGATGGACCAGCTGAAGGTCGGGCTGACCGGCAACCTGGCGGGCTACTCCTTCACCGACAGCTCCGGAAAGTCCGTCACCGGCGCCCAGGTCGACTACAACGGTGCCCCGACCGGGTACGCGGCCAAGCCCGGTGAGGCGGTGGAGTACGTGGACGCCCACGACAACACCGACCTCTTCGACGCGCTCGCGTACAAGCTGCCGACCGGCACCGCGCCCGCCGACCGGGCCCGGATGCAGGCGTTCGGGCTCTCGCTCACCGCGCTAACCCAGGGCGCGGGCTTCGCCCAGGCCGGCAGCGACCTGCTGCGTTCCAAGTCGCTCGACTCCAACTCCTACGACTCGGGGGACTGGTTCAACGCGATCCACTGGCCCGACCCCTCGACGGGGGCGGCGGACGGCAACGGCTGGGGCCGCGGCCTGCCGATGGCGAAGGACAACCAGGAGCAGTGGACGGCTGCCCGGTCCCTGCTGGCGGACCCGAGGCTGACGGTGGGGGTGGCCGACATCCGGGCGGCCTCGGCGCAGTACCGGGAGTTCCTGCGGATCAAGCAGTCCTCGCCGCTGTTCTCGCTGCCCACCCTGGCCGCCGTCCAGCAGCGGCTCTCCTACCCGCTCTCCGGCACCGCCGGCGAGACGCCCGGGGTGATCACCCTGCACCTGGACGGCACCGGGCTGCCCGGGGCGGAGAAGGGCGTCACGGTGGTCTTCAACGCCACGCCCACGGCGCAGGCGCAGACCGTGCCGGCGCTGGCGGGCACCGGCCAGGCGCTGCACCCCGTCCAGGCGGGCGGGACGGACCGGGTGGTGCAGCGGTCCGGCTTCGACGCCGCGACCGGCACCTTCACCGTGCCGGGCCGCACCGTGGCGGTGTTCGTCCAACACTGATTCGTACACCCCGACAACTCCCGGGCCCCGTACCACCGTTCAGGTGGTGCGGGGCCCGGTTCCGTTCCGGACACACATTGGCCGGAAACCTCTGGTGGCACGGCCGGAACTGTGACGTGCCGGGTCCACCGGGCGCTGCCGGCCACCCGCCGGTGCCCGCCGCGGTTCTGAGTGCTGGTCATCGACCGCCGATAGTGATCGAACTTTGCCCGGGGCATGAAAACCGTGTTCACGAGTTCGTCGTGGGGTAACACAACTGACGGGCCGGCCTGCATACGGTTTCGGTAATGAATCGGCCAATCCGTGGCATGCATCTGTCATTAACGGCTCGTTTGCTGCCACGATTCCCCCGGCTGTAGTCGAGGGGGCCCCACCCCCCGGTGCAGCTGTTCCAGTTCAGGTGCAGCGCGTCCCGACCCTGCAAACGAGTTGTGAGCACCGCATCCGCACCCCCGTCGTACCCGGCGGGGGCCCCCACTGCGCCGCGACCCCGCGGCCCAGGTTTTCTCTCCACCGTGTGCGACCCCGCGCCGGTCGGAAAAGGAGTCCGCATGTCCCGTTACGCTCACGCCCGGAAGGCGGCGGTTGTCATGGCCGCCTCCACCGCGCTGCTGGTCACCGGCATGCCGG
Organism: Kitasatospora sp. NPDC057542; assembly: GCF_042801945.1. NCBI lineage: Bacteria > Bacillati > Actinomycetota > Actinomycetes > Kitasatosporales > Streptomycetaceae > Kitasatospora > Kitasatospora sp. NPDC057542. The sequence continues at coordinate 17,785 of NZ_JBHVFE010000056.1, read as the reverse complement.
TGATCGCCCAGGCGGCCACGCCGGATGCGCCGGCCGCCGTCGCGGCCCAGCAGGCGAACCGTGCCCAGCTGATCTCCGCCGCGAACCAGCAGACCACCTCCCTCGCCCAGAGCCTGGGCCTGAGCGGCTCGGAGAAGCTGGTCACCAAGGACGTCATCCAGGACGCGGACGGCACCCGCCACCTGCGGTACGAGCGCACCCTCAACGGACTGCCCGTCCTGGGTGGGGACCTGGTGGTGCACCAGGCGCCCACCGGTGCGACCAAGAGCGTCGACCGGGCCAGCACCGCTCCGCTGGGCGGTGTGGACACCACGCCGAAGCTGGCCGCGCCGGCCGCGCAGAGCGCCGCGCTCGCCGCCGAGTCGGGCACCGCGGTCGACACCGCGCCGCGCCTGGTGGTCTGGGCCGCCGACAACAGCCCCCGGCTGGCCTGGGAGACCGTCGTCTCCTCCACCAAGTCGGACGGCACCCCGAGCAAGATGCACGTCGTCACCGACGCCACCAGCGGCCAGGTCATCCAGCAGTGGGACGGCATCGAGACCGGCTCCGGCAAGGGCGTCTTCGTCGGCAACGTCACCATCGGTACGACCCAGTCGGGGTCGACCTACCAGATGAAGGACGGCGCCCGCGGTGGGATGTACACCACCAACCTGAACCACGGGACCTCGGGCACCGGCACGCTGTACAGCAAGTCCACGGACACCTGGGGCGACGGCACCGTCAACAACGGCGAGTCCGCCGCGGTCGACGCCCACTTCGGCGTCGCGGCCACCTGGGACTACTACAAGAACACCTTCGGCCGCAACGGCATCCGCAACGACGGTGTCGGCGCCTACAGCCGCGTCCACTACGGCAACAACTACGTGAACGCGTTCTGGGACGACTCCTGCTTCTGCATGACGTACGGCGACGGCACCAACAACACCGCGCCGCTCACCGAGCTGGACGTCGCGGGCCACGAGATGAGCCACGGCGTCACCTCGGCCACCGCCAACCTGACCTACTCCGGCGAGTCCGGCGGCCTCAACGAGGCCACCTCGGACATCTTCGGCACGATGGTCGAGTTCTCCGCCAACATCCCGACCGACAACCCCGACTACCTGATCGGTGAGTTGATCAACATCAACGGGGACGGCACCCCGCTGCGCTACATGGACAAGCCCTCCAAGGACGGCGCCTCGGCCGACTACTGGTCCTCCACCGTCGGCAACAAGGACGTCCACTACTCGTCCGGTGTCGCCAACCACTTCTTCTACCTGCTCGCCGAGGGCAGCGGCGCGAAGGTGATCAACGGCGTCAGCTACAACTCGCCGACCCAGGGCAACATCACGGTCACCGGCATCGGCCGGGACAAGGCCGCGGCCGTCTGGTACCGCGCGCTGACCACCTACATGACCTCCAGCACCAACTACGCCGCGGCGCGCACCGCGACGGAGAAGGCGGCCACCGACCTGTACGGTGCCGGCAGCGCCGAGCTGGCCGCGGTCAGCACCGCCTGGGCGGGCGTCAACGTCGGCACGGCGCCCTCGGGCGGCGTCACCGTCACCAACCCGGGCAACCAGTCCACCGCCGTCGGCGGCGCGGTGAACCTCCAGATCAACGCCACCGGCGGCACCGCCCCGCTGACCTACAGCGCGACCGGCCTGCCCACCGGGCTGTCGATCTCCTCCTCCGGTGCGATCACCGGCACCGCCTCCACCGCGGGCACCTACAACGTGACCGTCACGGTGAAGGACTCGGCCGGCAAGACCGGCACGACCAGCTTCACCTGGACCGTCTCCGCCGGTGGCGGCAGCTGCACCCCGGCGCAGCTGCTGGGCAACGAGGGCTTCGAGAGCGGCACCGCCGCCCCGTGGACGGCGACCAGCGGCGTGCTGAACAGCAGCACCTCGCAGCCGGCCCGCAGCGGTTCGTGGAAGGCGTGGCTGGACGGCTACGGCTCCTCGCACAGCGACTCGCTGTCGCAGACGGTGAGCATCCCGTCGGGCTGCAAGGCGACGCTGAGCTTCTGGCTGCACATCGACACCGCCGAGTCGGGCAGCACCGCGTACGACAAGCTCACCGTGTCGGTGAACGGCACCACGCTGAAGACGTACTCCAACGTGGATGCCGCGGCCGGCTACCAGCAGCGCACCTTCGACCTGTCGGCCTACGCGGGCCAGACGGTCACCGTGAAGTTCACCGGGACCGAGGACTCCTCGCTCCAGACGAGCTTCGTGATCGACGACACCTCCGTCCAGACCGGCTGAGCCCGGTCCGGCTCCTGAGGGGCCGGTGAACCAGGACAGGTGAGGGGCCCGGTGGCTACGGCTGCCGGGCCCTTGTCGTGTCCTCCGGGCCTGTGGCCGCCCGGCTCTGACGGCACGGATGCAGGAATGAATCTCCTGGGACTTGAGCCGCACCTTCTCGGTTTTGAGCGAGGTCTTGACGGCCCCTGTGGGCACCTCTAGGTTCAGCGCTGCAAGTTTCCGGCAAGTTACAGAAACTTCCTGCAGGCTTCACCTCCGGCTGTCCCACCCCAGCCACCCCCCAGGAGACGACGTGGTCACCACCGCCCCCACCCGCCGGCCCGCCCGCGCGGCCGGTGCGCTCGCCGCCTCGGCGGCGCTCGCGCTCTCGCTCGGCACCTCCCTCGGTGCCCCCGCCGCCCAGGCCGCCCCGCCCGCGAACAACGGCAAGGACGTCACCGCCACCCTCTTCGAGTGGCGCTTCGACTCCGTCGCCCAGGCCTGCACCTCCACCCTCGGCCCCAAGGGCTACGGCTTCGTCGAGGTCTCCCCGCCGCAGGAGCACATCCAGGGTTCGCAGTGGTGGACCTCCTACCAGCCGGTCAGCTACAAGATCGCCGGACGGCTCGGCGACCGCACGTCCTTCAGGAACATGGTCGCCGCCTGCCACGCGGCCGGGGTCAAGGTGATCGCCGACGCGGTGGTCAACCACATGTCGGCGGGCTCGGGCACCGGCACCGGCGGCACCGCGTACACCAAGTACGACTACCCCGGCACGTACCAGAGCCAGGACTTCCACTCCTGCCGCCAGCCGATCACCAACTACCAGGACCGCACCAACGTCCAGAACTGCGAGCTGGAGGGCCTCTCCGACCTGGACACCGGCAGCACGTACGTCCAGACCACCATCGCGCACTACCTGGACGACCTGGCCTCGCTCGGCGTCGACGGCTACCGGGTCGACGCCGCCAAGCACATCGCCGCCGCCGACCTCGCGGCGATCAAGGCCAAGATGGCCAACCCCAAGGCCTACTGGGTCCAGGAGGTCATCTACGGCGCCGGCGAGCCGATCCAGCCGGCCGAGTACACCGGCACCGGCGACCTGGACGAGTTCCGGGTCGGCACCGACCTCAAGCGGATGTTCACCACCGACAAGCTCGCCAACCTCAGCGGCTGGGGCGCCTCCTGGGGCTACCTGCCGAGCGGCCAGGCGCGCGGCTTCGTCGACAACTGGGACACCGAGCGCAACGGCTCCACCCTCAACTACACCTACGGCAACACCTACACGCTGGCCAACGTCTTCCTGCTGGCCTCGCCGTACGGCGCCCCCAACGTCTACTCCGGCTACTCCTTCACCAACAAGGACGACGGCCCGCCGAACGGCGGCACCGTCAACGCCTGCTACCAGGACGGCTGGAACTGCACCCACGCCTGGCGGCAGGTCGCCAACATGGTCGGCTTCCGCAACGCGGTGGCGGGCACCGGGGTGACCGACTGGTGGTCCAACGGCAACAACGCGATCGCCTTCGGCCGCGGCAACAGGGGCTACGTCGCGATCAACCACGAGAGCGGCGCGATCACCCGGACCTTCCAGACCGGTCTGCCGGCCGGCACCTACTGCGACGTCCAGCACGGCGACCCGCAGCCGGGCGGCGGCTGCACCGGCCCGACGTACCAGGTGGGCGCCAACGGGCAGTTCACCGCGACGGTCGGCGCGGGCGACGCGGTCGCGCTGTACGTCCAGTCCGGCGCGAGCGTCTCCGGCGCCTCGTTCAACGTCAACGCCACCACCTCGTACGGTCAGAACCTCTACGTGGTCGGCGACGTCACGGCGCTCGGCGGCTGGGACCCGGCGAAGGCGCTGCCTCTCTCCTCGGCCGGCTACCCGGTCTGGTCGCTGGCGCTGTCGCTGCCGGCCGGCACGTCCTTCCAGTACAAGTACGTCCGCAAGGACGCGAGCGGTGCGGTGACCTGGGAGTCCGGCGCCAACCGGACGGCGACGGTGCCCTCGGGCGGGACCGTCACGTCGAACGACACCTGGCGGCCGTGAGCCGTGGTCCCGGGTCCGGCCGGATCGCCCGGCCGGACACCGCGGCGTCCACCGGCGTCCACCGGCCGGACGAGGGCGGCGGGGCGCTGCGCCGTCGGCACTCGCCCGAGGGGTGACGGTCCGTCCGTCACCCCCGGCCGATGTACGGCATGGCCGTCGCCATCACGGTGGCGAACTGCACGTTGGCCTCCAGCGGCAGACCGGCCATGTGCCGCACGGTGCGTGCCACGTCGGCCACGTCCATGGTCGGCTCGGGGGCGATCCGGCCGTCCGCCTGCCGCACGCCCGTGCCCATCGCCGCCGTCATGTCGGTCGCCGCGTTGCCGATGTCGATCTGCCCGCAGGCGATCCGGTGCGGGCGGCCGTCCAGCGACAGCGACTTGGTCAGGCCGGTGACGGCGTGCTTGGTCGCGGTGTAGGCGATCGAGTTCGGGCGCGGGACGTGTGCGGAGATCGAGCCGTTGTTGATGATCCGGCCGCCCTGCGGGTCCTGCGCCTTCATCTGTCGGAACGCGGCCCGGGCGCAGAGGAAGGCGCCGGTCAGGTTGAGGTCGACGACGGCCCGCCAGTCCTCGACCGTCAGCTCCTCCACCGGGACGGCCGGGCCGAAGGTGCCGGCGTTGTTGAACAGCAGGTCCACCCGGCCGTGGTGCTCGGTGGCCGCGGCGAACAGCGCGTCCACCGAGGCCGGGTCGGTGACGTCGGTCGGCACCACGTCGGCCGGGGCGGCGCAGAGCCGGGCGGTCTCCCGCAGCGGCCCGGACCGCCGGCCGGCCAGTACCGTCCGCCAGCCGGCCGCGGCCAGTTCGACCGCCACGGCCCGGCCGACGCCGCTCCCGGCTCCGGTGACGACGGCGATCCGCTCGTTCATGGCACCCTCCTCGATGGCTGTTCCCGGTCGGCCCTGGGCGTACCTCGTGATCGTCGTGGATCGGCGGGTTGCCGTCACTGGTCAAAACGCCGAAATCCGGACGGCTCGGCGGGAGTCCGGCGGCCGCCCCCGCCATCCGGCCCCCGCCGTTCGGGGGGAGCGGTGAAGGCCTTGACCCGATCGCGAGCAAACATTGGATTTCCAGCGGTCACCTCGCAACCGGCCCACCCCGGCCCACGTCATAAGATCGCAGGAAGGCGCACCCCCGCGAGGGGCGGCGCGCCATCACTCCGGGGGACGCTCCAACGCTGTGCCCCGGGCCTGTCCGGCCCCACCGGGGGGCCGCCGCCCGGTCAGACGGACCGGGCGCGACATCGGTCGGAGAGTCCTCACCGTGCTTAGGCAGTCGTCCCGTTCCCGCGCCGTCCTGTCCGGCGCCGCCGTGCTCGCCCTGGCCGCCTCGCTCGCGGCCTGCGGGAGTTCCGGCGGTGGGAAGGGGGGTAGTGCCACGGCGAACGCCACCCCGGCCGGCAGCAGCTCGGCGGGCAGCCCGAGCGCCACCGGCACCACCCCGGGCGCGACCGCCGGTGCCACCACGGCCGCCGCCGGAAAGGTGCTGATGCCCACCGGGCCCGCCGCCGGCCTCAACAAGGTCCGGGACACCGGTGCCGGCCCGATCATGATGACCAAGGTGACCGGCGCGAAGTCCGGCGTCACGGGCCAGGTCTGGGTCTGGCTGCCGCCCGAGTACAACGACCCCAAGTTCGCCAAGACCGGCTTCCCGGTGCTCACCCTCTTCGCCGGCGGCCAGAGCAACGGCTACAACACCTGGACCGACAACCAGCTGCCGATCCAGGAGGAGAACGAGCGGCTGGTCAAGGAGGGCAAGTCCCATCCGTTCATCATGATCATGCCCGTGCAGAACTTCAACAGCGACGAGAAGAACGCGCTGGACTGCTCCGACATCCCGGGCCAGCCCAAGATGGGCACCTGGATGGCCGAGGACATCCCGGACTTCGTCCGCGCCAACTTCCGGACCGTGAAGGGCCGCGACGGCTGGGGCGTGATGGGCGCCTCCACCGGCGGCTTCTGCAGCGCCAAGCTCGCCCTCCAGTACCCGCAGGTCTACAAGGCGGCGGTGCCGATCGACGGCTACTTCATACCGGACTCGCTGCTGTGGAAGGGCCACGAGGCCGAGCGCGAGGCCAACAACCCGAACGTGCTGGTCACCCAGGGCAAGGCCGACGTGAGCATGCTGGTCACCGCGGGCGGCGCCAACCCGTACGAGACCAAGGTGGTCAAGGACTGGGTGGCCAAGGCGGTGCCGCCGGTGAGCCTCGAGTACCACGAGCAGCCCGGCGGCAAGCACCTGACCTCGGACTTCAAGAAGATGATCCCGGACACCCTGGTGTGGCTCACCGCTCACCTGGCGGGGCCGGCGGCCGACTGAGGCCCCTGCTCCCACCCGCACCGCCGGTGCCAGGACGCGTTCGCGCTCCCGGCACCGGCGGTCCTGTTTTTCCGGTGCCCTTCCGGCGGGCCGCCGGTGGTCTCCGCGCAGTTCCGGCGCCCGTCCGCAGGCCCGTGACCTGCGCGTCAATCGGACATTGATTCGCTTCTGATGAGCTGCGAGCACCTTGGCTGGGGCGGTCCTCACCGGCCGCCACCACCCACCGTGCCCCAAGCCTTGAAGAGAGTGCCATGCCGATCCACCTGGTGTCCCCGTCCACCCTCACCGTGCCCGCGCAGGGCCGGCCCGGAGCCGACTCGCCGGGCGCGGACGCGTACGGCCGGGCCACGGACGACGAGCCGGTCACCCTGCGGTTCGCCGGCCTGCGCCTGGTCCACGCCGCGATGCGCCGGGACCTCGCCCGGCTGCCCAACGCGCTGCGGCTGCTCCAGCCCGACGAGGACCACAAGGGCGAGGCGCTGCTGCGGCACTGGAACTTCATGACCGCGATGCTCACCTGCCACCACGAGCAGCAGGACACCCGGCTCTGGCCGATCGTGCGCCGCTTCGCGCCCGAGCTGCGGCTGCTGCTCAACTGGCTGGAGGACGACCACCACAACCTGGACCACTCCTTCACCCGGGTCACCACGCTGGTGCGGATCGCCAGCCGGGACACCGGCAGCGCCTGGCCGGTCGCGTACGCGATGGAGGACCTGGCGGCCCGGCTGGAGACCCACCTGCGGATCGAGGAGCGGCAGCTGCTGCCCCGGATGGAGCGGGTGATCGCCGAGGGCTCCCGGCTCGGCGGGCTGGGCGAGCTGCTGGACCTGCTGCGCCTGGCCGACGGCCCGGGCATGGCGGACGCGCTGGCCTGGCTGCTGGAGGGCGTGGAGCCCGCGCTGGTCGAGCGGCTGCTGGCCGAGTGCGACGACGACGTGGCCCGCAACTGGCCGCACTGGCACGCGACCTACCAGCGCTGCACCTCGCCGCTGTGGGGCCCGGCGGACGGTCCGGCCGCCGGCACCGGAACGGGCCTCGGCTTCGGCGGCCTGGGGAGCATCGCCGACTGACTCCGGGGCGCTTTTGCGGGCCGTGGATCTACGCGCGTGGTATGAGCCTCCGGTACGGGCCTCCGGCATATGCCGGATCGTCTGTAGAATTCGGACGGACAGTCAACTGTTCACATCCCCTAGGGGATTCGACCCATCGCTCTCAGGGTCGGGCCGCCCCGGCCGCTCCGGGCCGTGCCAGGGCAGGCATCACGCTGGCGGTTGATGACGGGCCGTGCCCGCCGTACTACCGTCGACGGCATGACCACAGCGCGCAGCACCCCCAACCCGCACCGCACCCGCCTCCGGACCCGCTTCCGGCGCGGCCCGGCGCTCCTCGCCGCCGGCGCCGTCCTGATGCTCGGCGCCGGACTGACCGCTTGTGAGGGCACCGTGGCACTCTGCCTGGACGACCACAAGTGCACCGTCACCGTCACGACCGACGGTGACGACGACTCCAAGACCGTCAAGGTCTTCGGCGGCGACAAATCGATGAGCATGACCGTCGGCCACATCACCGACAACTCGGCCGAGGTGACCATCGGCGACACCAAGAAGACCGTCACCAAGAACTCCGAGACCTCCGTCGGCAGCGTCAGGGTCACCCTGCGCGAGACGGAGAAGAAGCGCCACTACGTCGAGGCGCACGTCGAGCGGGACTGACCGCCCCGGCGGCCCCGGCAGGAGGACGCGCTCCCCGGCGCCTACTCCGTCAGGCGGTTGAGCCACTCCAGCGGGGCGACCCGGATCGCCGTGTGCGGCGAGCCGTCCCACTCCGTCGGGAGCCCGACCGACTCCAGCGCGGCGACCACCGCCCGCCCGACCTCCACCGTCCGGCGCTCCGAGACCTCCGCCGTCTCCTCCCCGGCGCGGAACCCTCCGTAGCGCAGCATCAGCCCCCGTCCGGCGGCCGCCGCCTCGGTGTCCTGCTGGTGGAAGAAGACGAAGCCGACCGAATCCTCCCCGGCCTCGCCGCCGATCTCCGCATAGCCGCAGCCCGCGCAGCAGGTGAAGTCCATCGCCGCGACGATGCCCTGGTCCTCCAGCGCGTCGAAGGCGTCCGCCAGCCGGTCCACGTCGGTGGTCTCCGGCCAGGCCGCCTGCTCGGCCAGCCGCTCGGTCCACAGCGGAGCGACGATCCGCTCCGCCTCCTCCTGTGTCAGCCCCTGGTCGTCGAGGACCTCGACCAGGGACTCGGCTATCTCGTCCGGCTCCTGGAAGCCGCACCGGATCAACTCGCGGGCCCGCTCCTGGACTTCGCGCAGCACGTCGGGGGTGGGAACCGTCTCCTCGGTCATGCCCGCATCCTCGCACCCGCCACTGACAGTGAGAGTGACAGCGGCCGGCGGGGGCCGGCCCGCCCGGTGCTACCGTCCGCCGGTGACTTCTCTGCTGCAACCACCGCTGATCACCCGGCTGCTGGCCGCCGAGCGCATCCTGGTCGCCGGGGCCGGCGGCGGCTTCGACGTGTACGCCGGGCTGCCGATCGCCCTCGCCCTGCGGGCCGCGGGCAAGGAGGTGCACCTGGCCAACCTCTCCTTCACCCACCTCTACGGCCTGCCCCTCGAAGTCTGGGCGGAGCCCGACGTGGCCCGGATCGGACCGGACACCGCCGCCCCCGAGGGCTACTTCCCGGAGCGCACCCTGGCCCGCTGGCTGAACCGGCACGGGATGCCCGACACCGTGTGGGCCTTCCCGACGGTCGGCGTGCAGCCGCTGCGCGAGGCCTACCGCGCGCTGGTCGGCCGCCTGGGCGTGGACGCGATCCTGCTGGTGGACGGCGGCACCGACATCCTGATGCGCGGCGACGAGGCCGGGCTCGGCACCCCGGAGGAGGACATGGCGAGCCTGGCCGCGGTGGCCGGCCTGTCCGAGGTGCCCGAGCGGCTGGTCGCCTGCCTCGGCTTCGGCATCGACGCCCACCACGGCGTCAACCACTCCCTGGTGCTGGAGAACCTCGCCGCGCTCGACCGAGCCGGAGGCTACCTCGGGGCCTTCTCCATCCCGCGCGACAGCCGGGAGGGGGTGCTGTACCTGGACGCCGTCGAGCACGCCCGGGCCGCCTTCCCGGAACACCCCAGCATCGTGAACGGCTCGGTGGCGGCGGCGCTGCGCGGTGAGTTCGGTGACGTCCGATTCACCGAGCGGACCAAGGGCGAGCAGCTCTTCGTCAATCCGCTGATGACGCTCTACTTCGGCGTCACGGTCGATGCGCTGGTCGCCGAGCACCGGTACCTGGACCGCCTGGAGCAGACCGTGTTGACCCGCCAGATCGCCACCGTCATCGCGGAGTTCCAGGACGAGCTGCCCCGTCAGCGGCCGCCCCGGCAGTTCCCGCACTGACCCGGGACACGGACACCCGGGCCGGGCGGGGGTGGGTCCGCTCAGAACGCGGCGAGCCGGAACTCCAGGTTCCCGAACCGCACCTGGTCGCCCGGCCGGACCCGTACGCCGCCCGCTATCCGGCGCCCGTTCACGTGCGTGCCGTTGGTCGAGCCGAGGTCGTACAGCACCCAGCCGCCCTGCTCGTGCCGCAGTTCGGCGTGGTGCCGGGACACCGAGGCGTCGTGCAGCCGCAGCCCCGAGCCGGGGAGTCGGCCGATCGTCAACTGCCCGGCCCCGGCCTGCGGCAGGCTCAGCCCCGGCAGCCGCTCGGTGCGCCAGGCCCGGCCCAACCGGTCGCCGAAGGCGGACACCCGGCCGACCGTGCGCAGCACGAAGCGCTCGACCGGCCCGCCGGTCGGCAGCCCGGCCACCGCCGCGTCCAACTCGCCACGGCTGGTGGCGTGCAGGACGATGTCCATCCGTCCGAGGAAGGTGTCGTGCGAGAGCCTCCCACTGCCCGCGCCGTCCCGTAGCGCCCCGAGCGCCTGCTCCCGTTCGGCGTCGGAGGGCCGGACCGCGCCGGTCGGCCCGGCTGCGCCGGTGGGGAGCTCAGGAGGCGTCATGGCCAAATTGTCGGCGCGGCCGACTCCGGCTGTCCAGATCACGCCGTGCGCGGGGTTCGTACGTCACGGCAGTCCAGACGCCCTTACCGGCCGGGCGGTTCCGCGCGTTCCGGTCGTGCGGCCCGGTTCGGCCCGGGGTGCCGTCCGGCCGGTCCAGGATGCCGTCCGGCCCGTGCCGGAGTGCGGTACGGACCGTCAGGCCCTGCGGGCGGCCGCCAGGATCTTCTCCGTGGTGTGCAGGAAGCGGGAGGTGACCGCGCCCCGGTAGGCCTTGCCGAACATCTCCTTGGTGACCCACTTGCCGTCCTGGAGGTGGATCACGACGTACGCCGCCCCCGGACCGGCGCCGAGCACCTCGACGTCGCCCTTCGGCGAGCGGTGGGGGAAGGACAGCCCGGCCGGCAGCGGCTCGGAGAGGAAGGCGACGACGAGCCGGACGTCCGGCGTCACCTCGACGCCCCGGAACGGTTCGGCGGCGAGCAGGTCGGCCACCTCGTCCACCGTGCGCAGCAGCGCCGGCACCGGGTACCCGAGCGACTGCTCCAGGTGCTCCTCGATCCGCCGGGTCAGTGCCGCGCGGTCCGGCTCGTCGGTGGTGAAGAAGACGTTGCCGCTCTGGATGTAGGAGCGGACGTTCCCCAGCCCGAGCTCGGCGAAGAGCGCCCGCAGCCGCTCCATCCTCACCGTCCGGCCGCCGACGTTGACGGCCCGCAGGAAGGCGATGTACGTGGTCGTGGTGGTCACCCCGCCAGTGTCGCACCGGCCACCGACAGCGGTCCGGTGCTCCTCGTCCGCCCGGTCGTCCCGCCCGTCCGCGTACGGCGGTTGTCGGTGCCGGGTGCCAGACTGGCGCCATGGCCACCTGGCAGGACTTCGAGCACGAGGCCCCCGATCTGGCGCCCCTGGTCCGGGCCCGGTTCGAGGCGAACAAGCACCATGTCCTGGCGACGCTGCGCAAGGACGGATCGCCCCGGGTGAGCGGGACGGAGGTCGACTTCGTCGGCGCCGACCTCTGGATCGGGTCGATGTACGGCGCGGTCAAGGCGCGTGACCTCCAGCGCGACGCCCGCTTCGCCCTGCACGCGCACCCGGGGGACGAGACCATGGCGGGCGGGGATTCCAAGGTCTCCGGCCGGGCGGTGGAGATCACCGACGAGACCGAACTCGACGCCTTCGCCGCCGATCTTCCCGAGCCGCCGCCCACCCCGTTCCACGCGTTCCGGCTGGAGCTCGACCAGGTGGTGCACACCGCCCTGGAGGGCGACCACCTGGTCGTCCACAACTGGCACCCGGGCCGGCCGGTGGAGAAGATCCGGCTCCACTGACCGGCCCGAGCGGCTCGCGGGCCTTACGGCAGAACGGACTTGAGGGCCTCGGGGGTGCGGGCCACGACGGCGTGCCCGTCGTCCGCGGTGATGATCGGGCGCTGGATCAGGATCGGGTGCTCGGCCATCGCCGCGATCCAGCGCTCCCGCTCACCCGCCTCCCGCGGCCAGTCCTTCATCCCCAGGTCCTTCGCGGCCTGTTCGTCGGTGCGGGTGATGTCCCACGGCTCCAGGCCCAGGCGCTCCAGCACCTGAGCCAGCTCGGCCACGGTCGGCGGCTCCTCCAGGTAGCGCCGCACGGTGTACTCGACTCCGGCGTCGTCCAGCTCGCCGAGTGCGGTCCGGCACTTGCTGCACCGCGGGTTGATCCAGATCTCCATGCCGGCAACCCTATCGAGCCGTCCCCGCCCGCCCCGGGACCCGCCGCACCCGATTCGGACCGGACCCGCCCCCGCCCGGTACCCGGCGCTGCCCAGCACGCGACTCGATCCGTCCGGGAACTCCGCCGCGCCCACCGGTGGTTGACCGGGCAGGAAGCGTGATCTCGGGAGGGGAGTGCCGGATGGACGGCGCGGCGATCATCGAACAGCTGATGACCACGGAGGTCAGGACCGATCCGTACCCGCTGTACGCCAGGGCCCGCGAGCTGGGCCCGGTGGCCCCGGCCGGAGAGGGCATGTTCGTGGTGAGCGGCTACGCGGCGGTCAACAAGGTGCTGCGCACGCCCGCCTTCGGCGTCGCGACCGCCGAGATGATGGCCGGCCTGGCCCCCGAGTACGCGGTGCACTCCTCGCTGGCCCTGTTCGGCCGCTCGATCCTCCAGCGCAACGCCCCCGACCAGCCCCGGGTCCGCTCGCTGATCGCCTCGGTGTTCACCGCCCGCCGGGTCGCCGCGCTGCGCCCGGCCGTGGAGACGGCGGTCGCCCGGCTGCTGGACGGGATGGCCGAGCAGGGCGCCGACGGATCGCCGGTGGACTTCATGGACGCCTTCGCCTTCCGGCTGCCGGTCGGGGTGATCTGCGAGCTGCTCGGTGTCCCCGAGCAGGACCGCTACCGCTTCCGCGACCTCGCCTCCGACCTGACCGTCGCGCTGGAGATCATCCAGGACCTGGACGAGCTGACCGCCGCCGACGAGGCCGCCGACGAGCTGGCCCGGTACTTCACCGAGCTGGCCGCCGAGCGCCTGGCCCGTCCGCAGGACGACCTGGTCAGCGACCTGGCCCGGATCGCCGCCGCGGACGACGAGCGGCTCTCCGCCCAGGAGCTGCTGGCCAACCTGGTGCTGCTGCTGGTGGCCGGCTTCGAGACCACCACCAACCTGCTCGGCAACGGCCTGGCCCTGCTGTTCCGCCACCCCGAGGCGGCCGCCGGGCTGCGCAGCGGAGCGGTCACCCCGGCCGGGTTCACCGACGAGGTGCTGCGCTTCGACTCCCCGGTCCAGGCCACCGGGCGGGTCGCGCTGGAGGAGGGCCTGGCCATCGAGGGCCTGCCGATCCCGCCCGGCAACGCGGTGACCCTGCTGATCGGCTCGGCCAACCACGACCCGGCCCGGTACGAGCGCCCCGAGGTGTTCGACCCGACCCGCACCGACAGCCAGCCGCTCAGCTTCGGCGGCGGCACGCACTTCTGCCTGGGCTCCCAGCTGGCCCGGCTGGAGGCCGAGGTCGCGGTGCCCGCCCTGCTGGACCGCTTTCCCCGGCTCGCCCCCGGCGGCGTCCCCACCCGGCGCGACCGCCTGGTGCTGCGCGGCTACGAGACCCTGCCGGTGACCGTCCGCTGACGCTCCGCCCCCGGGGCCGGGGACTGGCTCCTCCGGCCCCGGGGACCAGGACGTTCGGCTGTTCGTGACTGGGCCGTCCGTGCGGGAACATGGAGGGATGAAACCGGCCAATCCGGGCCGATCGCCCGGAACGGCCGCCTGCCAGGAGGTCCCACCGTGCCCACAGCACCCCATCCGTCGCGCCCCGCGGCGCTGGAGCCCAAGGTGCCGCGGTGGGTGCCCTGGCTCCCGGTGCTCCTGCTGGTGCTGGACCTGGTCGCCGAGGCCGTCGTCCCGCACGCCGTCGCCGCCGGCTTCCTGCTGACCGCGCTGCCCGTGGTGGCCGCGTTCAGCTACGGCCCGGTGCTGACCGCCGTCACCACGGCCGGCTCCCTGGCGCTCCAGCTCGCGCTGGCGCTGCGCGCGGGCCACGTGGACGAGCAGCACCACGTCTGGGTCTACATCGCCACCCTGCTCTCCGGCGTCATGGGAACCGCGCTGTCCTGGCAGCGCACCCGGCAGAACCGCAACCTGCTCCAGGCCCGTACGGTCGCCGAGACCCTGCAGCGCACCGTGCTGCGTCCGGTGCCCGAGCGGGCCGGCGGGCTGCGGGTGGCCGGCCTCTACCGCCCGGCCCGGGCCGACGTCCTGGTCGGCGGCGACCTCTACGAGGTGTGCGACACCCGCTTCGGCGTGCGGGTGCTGCTAGGCGACGTCCGGGGCAAGGGGCTGGGCGCGGTCCGCACCGTCGCCGACGTCCTCGGCGCGTTCCGGGCGGCCGCGCACGACACCCCGGGGCTGGTCGAACTCGCCGACCAGCTGGACCGCGCGGTGCTGCGCGACGCCGCCGACCGCGGCGACGACGAGCTGTTCGTCACCGCCGTCCTGCTCCAGTACCGGCCCGGCTCGGACTGCGTGGAGATCGTCAACCGCGGCCACACCACCCCGCTGCTCCTCGGCGGCGGCGGCATAGCCCCGCTGTCCTGCGCCGACGAGCTCCCGCTCGGCCTCGGCCACCTCGGCCCCGCCGACGAGCGCAGCAAGGCGATCGCCGTCCCGCTGCCCCCGGGCCACACCGTCCTGCTCTACACCGACGGCGTCAGCGAGGCCCGTGACACCACCGGCGCCTTCTACCCGCTGGCCCCCCGGCTCGCCGGCCTCGGCACCACCGCCCCCGACCGGGTGGTCTCCTTCCTGGCCCAGGACGTCCACCGGTACGCCGGCCTGCTCGCCGACGACCTCGCCGTCCTCGCCCTCACGCCGGACGTCCCGTAGCCCCGTCCCACTCCCACAGGTTCGCGAACAGCTCAGCCTGCTCCCGGGCGTCGTCGAGCGCGTGGTGGGTGTGCGGCAGGTCCGGCAGCAGCTCCGGCGGCATCGAGCGCTTCCCGATCCCGGCGAACGGCACCCCGGCCCGCGCCGCGTACAGCGTCTTCAGGTCCAGGCAGCCGGAGTGCCCGAACGGGCTGGAGCCGGTGAACCGCACCAGGTACCAGTAGAGGAACTGCCAGTCGTACACGGCGGGGTAGCCCACCATCACCGGCCGGTACCGCCGCCCGCCCGGCCCGCTCCGCGCCCGCTCCACCCAGCGGCCGAACTCCCGCATCGCCGCCCCGGGATCGGTCCCGCCGGCCTCCAGCGCCGCCCGGTCCAGCCCCGACACCGCCAGCGCCTCCGGGTCGTACTCCGCGCTGATCGGCCGCAGCTCCCGGTAGAACGCCGCCGCACCCGCGCCCGCCCGCCGGAACCCCTCCCCGTCGTGCCACCCGGCCACCACCGCCCCGAAGCTCACCATCGAGTACGGCCCCGGGATCGGTCCGTCCGCCTCCACGTCCACCGACACGTACACCGTCGGCGTGACCTTCACCTTGTGCGCCATGCACCCATCCAACCCGGCCCGGCAACCGCTTTTCCCCGGTTCACCCGCCACCCGGACGGCCCTGTCGGAATGCCGTCGGGTGCGGGAGTGCGCAGGCTGCTGGCAACGACACCGGGCCCAGCCGGGCCCCGAGGGCGTGGTGCGGGAGGACGAGATCGACGGAACACGGACATCGGGCACCGACGGGGGAGCCGGAGCGCGGCTGCTCGCGCGCTGCGCCCTGGCGGCGGCGGTGGGGGCCGTGGGGGTGCTGCTGTTCGCGCTGGGGGAGGGCGGGCTGCTGGTGGTCGCGGCGGGGCTGCTCGGACTGGTCGTCTCGGCCGTCGGCGTCTGGTGGTTCCTGGCCTACCGGGGCGCGGTCCGGGTGTTCGGGCTGCTCGTCGCGATCGCGGCCCCGGCCGCGGTGCTGGTGGTCTTCGCCCGCCACAGGCTGTGGCTGACGGCCCTGGTCCTCGTCCTGGTCTGGGGCGCCGCGTTGGCGCTCGCCCGCGCTGCGCTGCGCCGGGCCCGCCCGGAGCCGCCTATGCGGGCGACTGCCGTGCCCCGGCGGCAGCGGCCGGTCCTGATCATGAACCCGAAGTCCGGTGACGGGAAGGTCGGCCGCTTCGGGCTGGTCGAGCGGGCGGAGGAGCTCGGCGCCCGGGTCGTCCTGCTCGACCCGTCCGTCCCCACCGATGTCGCCGAGCTGGCACGTACGGCGGTGGCCGAGGGCGCGGACCTGCTCGGCGTGGCGGGCGGCGACGGCACCCAGGCGCTGGTCGCGGCCGTCGCCGCCGAGCACGACCTGCCGTTCCTGGTCGTCTCCGCCGGTACCCGCAACCACTTCGCCGCGGACCTCGGCCTCGACCGCGCCGACCCCTCCCGCTGCCTGGACGCGCTGACCGACGGCGAGGAACTGCGGGTCGACCTCGGCGAGGTCGCGGGCCGGGCCTTCGTCAACACCGTCTCCTTCGGGGTGTACGCCGACGTCGTGCAGCGCCCCGAGTACCGCGACGCCAAGGCCGGCACCGCGCTGAACCTGCTCCCGGACCTGCTGGTCGGTGAGAGCGCGCGGCGCGTCGACGCCCGGGTCGACGCCACCGCGCTCACCGCTCAGCAGGCGCTGCTGGTCAGCAACAACCCGTACGGCTCGACCGACGACCTCGGCATCGCCGGCCGCCGCCCCCGGCTCGACGGCGGCCGGCTCGGCGTGCTGGGCGTCCGGGTGGAGGGCGCGGCGCAGGCCGCGGACCTGGCCGTGCGCGGCGCGCAGTCCGCCGGGGTGACGGTGCTGACCGCGCGGCGGGTGGAGGTGACCGCGGACGGGGACGAGATCCCGGTGGCGGTCGACGGCGAGGCGCTGCGGATCCCGGTACCGGTGGTGTGCACGCTGCACCCGCGGGCCCTGCGGGTCCTGGTGCCGCGAGACCGCCCCGGCGTCCCCGTCCCTGGGCCGCCGGTGACCTGGCGCCGACTGGCCGCCCTCGCGTTCGGCCGCACCGACCGGGCCGACCGGATCGCCGGCCGCAGCTCCGACCCGACCGTCGAGGGGCCCGTGACTGACCCGCACCGCGGCGTCGCCCCGCCCGTTCCGTCCGTCCCCCCGGCCCCGTCCTCGGCCGCCGGAGCCGTGCTCACCGACCTGCGGGCGATCGACGGGGCCGTCTACGCGGCCGTCGCCGCCACCCCCACCCCGGCCCTGGACTCCGCGCTGCGCCGACTCTCCCGGGCCGCCGACCGCTCGAAGATCTCGCTGTCCGTCGCCGCGCTCCTCGCGCTGCAGCCCGGCCGCCCCCGGCGGGCGGCGGTGGCCGGGGCCGGTGCGGTGGCGCTGGCCTCGGTGGCGGCGAACCTGGTCGGCAAGCAGCTGGTCCACCGGCCCCGGCCCGACCGGGTGGAGGCCAGGGTGGTCGTCGGCCGGCAGGTGCCGATGCCGGAATCGGCCTCCTTCCCGTCCGGGCACACGGCCTCGGCGACGGCCTTCGCGACCGCGGTCGGCGTGCTGCTGCCGCCGCTGGCGGTGCCGCTCGGCGCGCTGGCGGTGGCGGTCGGCTACTCCCGGGTCCACACCGGGGTGCACTACCCGGGCGACGTCGCGGCCGGCGCGCTGCTCGGCTTCGCGGCCGCGGTGGCCTCCCTGGCCGTCGTCCGGACCGTGCCGCCGAGCCTCCTGGAGTGAGCGGGCCGCGCACCGGCCCGTCCGGGATCGCCCGGCACCCCGCGCGCGGCCGCTCCCCACAACCCGGC
>NZ_JBHVFE010000055.1:0-29469 GCF_042801945.1 Kitasatospora sp. NPDC057542 | reverse complement strand
GTTGCGCGTCGCTCCCGCGGGCTACTCCCAGCGGAAGAAGCGGGCGGCCGCGGCCAGGCCGAGCACCGACCAGCCGGCCAGGATGCCGAGGTCCGCCCACGGCACCCCGGCGCCGGCCTGGAGCACCGACCGCAGGCCGTCCGAGAGCGCGGAGATCGGCAGCAGCTCCAGCACCGACTGCACGGCGGAGGGGAACCTGCTCAGCGGCACGATCACCCCACCGGCGAGCAGCAGCAGGATGAACACCAGGTTGGCGCCGGCCAGGGTGGCCTCGGCCTTCAGGGTGCCGGCCATCAGCAGGCCGAGCCCGGAGAAGGCGGCGGTGCCGAGGACCAGCAGCGCGGCGACGGTCAGCGGGTTGCCGTGCGGGGACCAGCCGAGGGCCAGTGCGATCACCGACAGCAGCGCGACCTGCAGCGCCTCCGTCACCAGGACGCAGCCGGTCTTGGCGGTCAGCAGTGCCCAGCGCGGCAGCGGGCTGGCGCCGAGCCGCTTCAGCACGCCGTAGCGGCGCTCGAACCCGGTGGCGATGGCCTGGCCGGTGAAGGCGGTGGACATCACGGCCAGTGCGAGCAGGCCGGGGGCCAGGAAGTCGACCCGCTTGCCGGGGCCCTCGACCGCGACGATGTCCACGGCGGAGAACAGCACCAGCAGCACCGTCGGGATGACCACGGTGAGCAGCAGCTGCTCACCGTTGCGCAGCAGCATCCGGGTCTCGAACGCGGTCTGGGCGAGCAGCATCCGGCCGACGGGCGCCGCGCCGGGCCTGGGGGAGTAGTCGGTGGACACGGCGCTCACGCTCGGGGTCCCCTCACTTCGTTCGCTCACGAGCGCAGCTCCCGTCCGGTCAGGTCGAGGAAGATGTCCTCCAGGCTGCGGCGCTGGACGGACAGCCGTTCGGGCAGGATGCCGGAGGCCGCGCACCAGCCGGTGACGGCGGCCACCAGCTTCGGGTCGACGGGAGCCTCGACGAGGTAGCTGCCGGGGGCGGTCTCGGCGGCGGTGGCACCCTCGGGCAGCTCCTTGAGCAGCGGGCCGAGGTCGAGGCCGGGCGGGCCGTCGAAGCGCAGCGCGCTCTCGGCGCCGCCGCGGCACAGCTCCTCGGTGGTGCCGTCGGCGATCACCCTGCCGCGGTCGACGACGGCGACCCGGTCGGCGAGCTGCTCGGCCTCGTCCATGTGGTGGGTGGTGACGACCACGGTGACGCCGTCCCGGCGCAGGTCGCGTACCAGCTCCCAGGTGGCCCGGCGGGCCTGAGGGTCGAGGCCCGCGGTGGGCTCGTCCAGGAAGACCAGCTCCGGACGGCCGACCACCGCCATCGCCAGGGCGAGCCGCTGCTGCTGGCCACCGGACAGCCGCCGGTAGGTGGTGCGGCCGCAGGAGCCGAGGCCGAGGCGCTCGACCAGGGCGTCGACGTCCAGCGGACGGGCGTGCAGCCTGGCGGTGTGCCGCAGCATCTCGACGGCGCGCGCGCCCGCGTACACGCCGCCGGACTGCAGCATGACGCCGATCCTCGGCCGCAGCGCGGCGCTCTGGGCGACCGGGTCGAGGCCGAGGACGCGGACGGTGCCGGCGTCGGGGCGGCGGTAGCCCTCGCAGGTCTCGATGGTGGTGGTCTTGCCGGCGCCGTTGGGGCCGAGGACGGCGGTGATCGTGCCGGCCGGGATGGTGAGGTCGAGACCGTCCACCGCTAGCTTGTCGCCGTAGCGTTTGACCAGCCCGGCGATCCGGACCGCGGGTTCGGAGTGCATACCGGCGAGTGTAAGAGCGGCCGGACGCGCGGCCCTCCGGGCGGGGGGTATCGGCGGTCCGGCGGCCGCTCCCGCAGGCCAGGTAAGGCTTGCCTGCGTGACAGATGACACCGATGAGGCCTGGATCACGGCTTGTCCCGGCGGAAGTAATTACGCAACACTGGTGTTGTGAAAAACATGCGCGAGCACGCCCAGCAGCAGGAGGTCGAGTCGGCCTCCTCCTGTGACGTGCCCGTGACGGCGGCCGAGGTGCTGCTGGAGGGCCACCGGGCCACCCGGGACCGGGTCGCGCGGTCGATCCTGGACCACGGCCCCTCCTCCGCCGCCGACCTGGCGAGCCGGCTCGGCCTCACCGCCGCCGCCGTCCGCCGCCACCTCGACGGGCTGACCGCCACCGGCCTGGTCGAGTCCCGTGAACAGCGGGTCTACGGCAGCCGCGGCCGGGGCCGTCCGGCCAAGCTCTTCGGCCTCACCGACGCCGGCCGGGACGCCTTCTACCAGGCGTACGACCAGCTCGCGGCGGACGCCCTGCGCTGGATCGCGGACTCGGTCGGCGGCGGCAAGGCGGGCGAGGAGGCGGTTGCCGCCTTCGCCCGCGCCCGGTTCGGCAAGCAGGCCGAGAAGTACCTGGAGGCCCTGCGCCTGGCCGCCGCCGGGGAGCGCACCGAGGCGCTGGCCCAGGCGCTGAGCGCGGACGGGTACGCTGCCACGGTGCGGCGTGTCCCGTCGGCCGCGGCCAAGGCCCCCGCGGGCGCCCAGCTCTGCCAGCACCACTGCCCGGTCGCGCACATCGCCGAGCAGTTCCCGCAGATCTGCGAGGCGGAGACCGAGGTCTTCTCCCAGCTCCTGGGCACCCATGTGCAACGGCTGGCCACGATCGCCCACGGCGACGGGGTCTGCACCACCTATGTGCCGGCATCCGGTGCCGCATCGTCGTCCGCCCGGCTGCCTTCGGGCCGCGGCTCCGATGCAGCGCCGACTGCCGGTACGTCCACCGAAGATTCTGCGTCCGCGCGTTAGGAAGCTCGCATGACTGACACCGTTTCGCACCCGGAGCTCGAAGGCCTGGGCAATTACGAGTACGGCTGGGCCGACCCGGACACCGCCGGTGCCGCGGCCAAGCGCGGGCTCAGCGAGGAGGTCGTCCGCGACATCTCCGCGAAGAAGAACGAGTCCGAGTGGATGCTCAACCTGCGTCTCAAGGGCCTGAAGCTGTTCGGCAAGAAGCCCATGCCGACCTGGGGCTCCGACCTCACCGGTATCGACTTCGACAACATCAAGTACTTCGTCCGCTCCACCGAGAAGCAGGCCGAGTCCTGGGAGGACCTGCCGGCGGACATCAAGGCGACGTACGACAAGCTCGGGATCCCCGAGGCGGAGAAGCAGCGCCTGGTCGCCGGCGTCGCCGCGCAGTACGAGTCCGAGGTCGTCTACCACCAGATCCGCGAGGACCTGGAGGAGCAGGGCGTCATCTTCCTGGACACCGACACCGCGCTGCGCGAGCACCCGGAGCTGTTCAAGGAGTACTTCGGCACCGTGATCCCGGCCGGCGACAACAAGTTCGCCGCGCTGAACACCGCGGTGTGGTCCGGCGGCTCGTTCATCTACGTGCCGAAGGGCGTGCACGTGGACATCCCGCTGCAGGCCTACTTCCGGATCAACACCGAGAACATGGGCCAGTTCGAGCGGACGCTGATCATCGTCGACGAGGACGCCTACGTCCACTACGTCGAGGGCTGCACCGCCCCGATCTACTCCTCCGACTCGCTGCACTCGGCGGTCGTGGAGATCATCGTCAAGAAGGGCGGCCGCTGCCGCTACACGACCATCCAGAACTGGTCGAACAACGTCTACAACCTGGTCACCAAGCGCGCCGTGGCGTACGAGGGCGCGACCATGGAGTGGGTCGACGGCAACATCGGCTCCAAGGTCACCATGAAGTACCCGGCCGTCTACCTGATGGGCGAGCACGCCAAGGGCGAGACCCTGTCGATCGCCTTCGCGGGCGAGGGCCAGCACCAGGACGCCGGCGCCAAGATGGTGCACATGGCGCCGAACACCTCCTCGCACATCGTCTCCAAGTCGGTGGCGCGCGGC
This sequence comes from Kitasatospora sp. NPDC057542, assembly GCF_042801945.1. Lineage (NCBI taxonomy): Bacteria > Bacillati > Actinomycetota > Actinomycetes > Kitasatosporales > Streptomycetaceae > Kitasatospora > Kitasatospora sp. NPDC057542. The sequence continues at coordinate 25,621 of NZ_JBHVFE010000055.1, read as the reverse complement.
GGCGGCCGGACCTCCTACCGCGGCCTGATCGAGATCGGCGAGGGCTCGCACGGCGCCAAGTCCAACGTGCTGTGCGACGCGCTGCTGGTCGACACGATCTCCCGCTCGGACACCTACCCGTACGTGGACGTCCGCGAGGACGACGTGTCCATGGGCCACGAGGCGACCGTCTCCAAGGTCAGCGAGGACCAGCTGTTCTACCTGATGAGCCGTGGCCTGACCGAGACCGAGGCGATGGCGATGATCGTCCGCGGCTTCGTCGAGCCGATCGCGCGCGAGCTGCCGATGGAGTACGCGCTGGAGCTCAACCGGCTGATCGAGCTCCAGATGGAGGGCGCGGTCGGCTGACGCCCAGCCGCAGACCGCCCACCGACTTTTCGAGGAAGAGAGCACTACGACAGCCATGGCTGACGTCCAGAACACCACCGGCTCCACCACCGCCGGTTCGATCGAGGTCGGCACTGCCGGCGCGGGCGCGCAGCTCGCCGGCCCCGGCACCGGCCGCACCGCGGTCCAGCAGCCGATCGACGCGCGCGTCGCGGTCAAGCCGTCCTTCGACGTGAACGACTTCCCGGTGCCCAGCGGCCGCGAGGAGGACTGGCGGTTCACCCCGCTGCACCGCCTCGGGGGGCTGCACGACGGCACCGCCGCCGCCTCCGAGCGGGGCGAGGACAAGGTCGAGTTCTCCCTGCCGGACGGCGTCACCGCCGAGACCGTCGGCCGGGACGACGCCCGTCTGGGCAAGGCCGGCACGCCGGTCGACCGGGTCGCCGCGCAGGCGTTCAGCGCCTTCGAGCAGGCCCTGGTGGTCACCGTCCCCAAGGAGGCGGTGCTGGCCGAGCCGGTCAAGATCGACGTGCGCGGCGAGGGCGGGGTCCGCTTCGCCCACGTGGTGATCGACGTCAAGCCCTTCGCCGAGGCCGTCGTGGTGCTGAACCACGCGGGCACCGGCACCCGGGCCGCCAACGTCGAGCTGCTGGTCGGCGAGGGCGCCAAGCTCACCTTCGTGTCCGTGCAGGACTGGGAGCGCGACGCCGTCCACGTCGCCCAGCACAACGCGCTGGTCGGCCGGGACGCCTCGTTCAAGTCCGTGGTCGTCACCTTCGGCGGCGACCTGGTCCGCCTGCACCCGCGGGTCAACTACGCCGGCCCCGGCGGCGAGGCCGAGCTGTTCGGCCTCTACTTCGCCGACGCCGGCCAGCACCTCGAACACCGCCTGGTGATCGACCACGACACGCCGCACTGCCGGTCGAACGTGGCGTACAAGGGCGCGCTCCAGGGCCAGGATGCCCACGCGGTCTGGGTCGGCGACGTGCTGATCCGTGCCGCTGCGCTCGGCACCGACACCTACGAGCTCAACCGGAACCTGGTGCTCACCGACGGCGCCCGGGTCGACTCGATCCCGAACCTGGAGATCGAGACCGGCGAGATCGTCGGCGCCGGCCACGCCTCGGCGACCGGCCGCTTCGACGACGAGCAGCTGTTCTACCTGCAGGCCCGCGGCATCCCGGCCGACGAGGCCCGCCGCCTGGTGGTGCGCGGCTTCTTCGCCGAGCTGCTCCAGCAGATCGGCGTGGCCGAGGTCCAGGACCAGCTCATGGAGAAGATCGACGCCGAGCTGGAATCGGCGGTCTGAGCCCGATGACCTTCCTCCGTGCCTGCGCGCTGAGCGACCTCCAGGAGGACGTTCCGAAGCGTGTGGACCTCAATGGCGTGCCGGTCTCCGTCGTCCGCACCGACGAGGGGGTGTTCGCGATCAACGACACCTGCTCGCACGCGAACGTCTCGCTCTCCGAGGGCGAGGTCGAGGGCTGCATGATCGAGTGCTGGCTGCACGGCTCCAGCTTCGACCTGCGCACCGGCAAGCCCTCCGGCCTGCCCGCCACCAAGCCGGTCGCTGTCTACCCCGTAAAGATCGAAGGGGACGATGTGCTCGTCTCCGTCAACCAGGAGTCCTGAGTACACATGGCAACCCTTGAAATCCGCGACCTGCACGTCTCCGTGGAGGCCGAGAACGGCCCGCGCGAGATCCTGAAGGGTGTCGACCTGACCGTGAAGCAGGGCGAGACCCACGCCATCATGGGTCCGAACGGCTCCGGCAAGTCCACCCTGGCCTACTCGCTGGCCGGCCACCCCAAGTACACCGTCACCGGCGGCTCGGTGCTGCTGGACGGTGAGGACGTCCTGGAGATGTCCGTCGACGAGCGCGCCAAGGCCGGCGTCTTCCTGGCCATGCAGTACCCGGTCGAGGTCCCGGGCGTCTCGGTCAGCAACTTCCTGCGCACCGCCGCCACCGCCGTCCGCGGCGAGGCCCCGAAGCTGCGGCTGTGGGTGAAGGAGGTCAAGGAGGCGATGGCCGCCCTCCAGATGGACCCGGCCTTCGCCGAGCGCAACGTCAACGAGGGCTTCTCCGGCGGTGAGAAGAAGCGCCACGAGATCCTCCAGCTGGAGCTGCTCAAGCCGAAGATCGCGATCCTCGACGAGACCGACTCCGGCCTGGACGTCGACGCGCTGCGGATCGTCTCCGAGGGCATCAACCGGGTCCGTTCGACCGGCGAGGTCGGCACCCTGCTGGTGACCCACTACACCCGCATCCTGCGGTACATCAAGCCCGACTACGTCCACGTCTTCGCCGGCGGCCGCATCGTCGAGTCCGGCGGTGCCGAGCTGGCCGACAAGCTGGAGGACGAGGGCTACGAGGCGTATGTGAAGGGGGGCGCGTCCGAGTGACGCATCCGTTTGCGGGACTGCTCGACACCGACGCGATCCGCAAGGACTTCCCGGTCCTCCAGCGGCTGCTGCACGACGACAGGCCGCTGGTCTACCTGGACAACGCGGCCACCTCGCAGAAGCCGCGCCAGGTGCTGGAGGCCCTGAACGCCTACTACGAGCGGCACAACGCCAACGTCCACCGTGGCGTGCACGTGCTCGCCGAGGAGGCCACGGCGCTGTACGAGGGCGCCCGGGACAAGGTCGCGGCGTTCGTCAACGCGCCGAGCCGCAACGAGGTGATCTTCACGAAGAACGCCTCGGAGTCGCTCAACCTCGTGGCCAACATGCTCGGTTGGGCCGACGAGCCGTACCGGGTGGACGCCGACTCCGAGATCGTGATCACGGAGATGGAGCACCACTCCAACATCGTCCCGTGGCAGCTGCTGTCGCAGCGCACCGGTGCGAAGCTCAAGTGGTTCGGGCTGACCGACGAGGGCCGGCTCGACCTGTCGAACATCGACGAGCTGATCACCGAGAAGACCAAGGTGGTCTCCTTCACCCTGGTCTCCAACCTGCTGGGCACGGTCAACCCGGTCGAGGCGATCGTCCGCAAGGCCCAGTCGGTCGGCGCGCTGGTCGTCATCGACGCCTCGCAGGCCGCACCGCACATGGTGTTGGACGTGCAGGCGCTGGAGGCCGACTTCGTCGCCTTCACCGGCCACAAGATGCTGGCCCCGACCGGCATCGGTGTGCTCTGGGGCCGTCACGAGCTGCTGGAGGACCTCCCGCCGTTCCTCGGCGGCGGCGAGATGATCGAGACCGTCACCATGGGCTCGTCCACCTACGCCCCGGCGCCGCACAAGTTCGAGGCCGGCACCCCGCCGATCGCCCAGGCGGTCGGGCTCGGCGCGGCCATCGACTACCTCCAGGGCATCGGCATGGAGAAGATCGCGGCGCACGAGCACGCGATCACCGAGTACGCCGTCGAGCGGCTGCTGGAGGTCCCGGACCTGCGGATCATCGGCCCGCGCACGGCCGTGGACCGCGGCGCCGCGATCTCCTTCACCCTCGGTGACATCCACCCGCACGACGTGGGCCAGGTGCTGGACGAGCAGGGCATCGCCGTGCGCGTCGGCCACCACTGCGCGCGGCCGGTCTGCCTGCGGTACGGAATTCCGGCGACCACGCGGGCGTCGTTCTACCTGTACTCGACGCCGGGCGAGGTCGACGCGCTGATCGACGGCCTGCACCACGTCCGGAACTTCTTCGGCTGACGGGACGGGGCAGGACGACCATGAAGCTCGACTCGATGTACCAGGACATCATCCTGGACCACTACCGCAACCCGCACGGCAAGGGGCTGCGGGACGGCGACGCCGAGGTGCACCACGTCAACCCGACGTGCGGCGACGAGATCACCCTGCGGGTGAAGCTCGACGGCGCCACCGTCGCCGACGTCTCGTACGAGTCGCAGGGCTGTTCGATCAGCCAGGCGAGCGCCTCGGTGCTCAATGACCTGGTGGTCGGCAAGTCCGTGGGCGAGGCGCAGGCGGTCCAGGAGGCCTTCCTGGAGCTGATGCAGAGCCGGGGCCAGGGCGAGGGCGACGAGGAGGTGCTGGAGGACGCGGTCGCGTTCGCCGGCGTCTCCAAGTACCCGGCCCGGGTCAAGTGCGCCCTGCTCAGCTGGATGGCCTGGAAGGACGCCACCGTCCAGGCGCTCGCCCAGAACCCCGCCACGAACGACTGAATCCGCAGAGGAGGACAAGACCATGAGTGACGAGAGCACCACCGACGCCACGGCCTCCACCGCGGAGGAGCAGACCGGCGGCATCGCCGGCACCACCGCCGGCACGGTCTCGGTCGAGGACCTGACCGAGGCCCTGATGGACGTCGTCGACCCCGAACTGGGCATCGACGTCGTCAACCTGGGCCTGATCTACGGCGTCCACATCGACGAGTCCGACGTGGCCACCATCGACATGACGCTCACCTCGGCGGCCTGCCCGCTGACCGACGTCATCGAGGACCAGGCGAAGACCGCCACCGACGGCCTGGTGAAGGACCTGCGCATCAACTGGGTCTGGATGCCGCCGTGGGGCCCCGACAAGATCACCGATGACGGCCGCGAGCAGCTCCGCGCCCTCGGCTTCAACGTCTGAGGACGGTCCGTTCGTCAACCTGCTGCCGCGCAAACCTCTCCCTTCGAGCGAAAGGTTTGTGCGGCAGTGGTATATCTGCGACCGGGCGGCCAGGCTGGAGCCGCGACCTCGGAGGGAGCGACGTGATGGCTGTGGAAGCGATCGGACACTGGACGTTGCCCGACTCGGCGTACGCCATGTGGGTCCGCGGAGAGCTGGCCGGCTATCTGCGTCTGCCCGACGACGGCACGCGGGTCGAGGTCATCGGAGGGGAGTTCGTCGTGTCACCGGCGCCGGTCCACGCCCACGGGGGGATCCTGTCGGACATCCGGCGGGGCTTTGAACGTGCCTGGTTCACCGACCCCGATTTTCCGTGGCGGGCCGTACAGACCGTGAACCTGGACCTGGTCGAGATCGGCGACGGTTACATCCCCGACATGGTGGTCGTGCACCGGGACATCGATGCCGCGAAGCGCGCCGATGAGGCGCTGCACCTCCACCCGCACGAGATCGATCTCGTGGTCGAGGTCACCTCGTCCTCCAATGCCCGCTATGACCGCCGCCCGGTCTTCGGCAGGCAGGTCAGGTCCACCAAGTGGACCGGGTACGCCCGGGGCGGGGTGCCGTACTACCTGCTGGTGGACCGCGACCCGCGGCAGTCCGGCGTCACCCTGTTCGGGGAGCCGAACCGGGGGGAGGGGACGTACGAGGTGCTGGGCGAGTGGAAGTCCGGAGAGTCCGTCCGACTGCCGAAGCCGTTCGACGTCGAGATCGGCACCGACGCGTGGAAGCCCTGGAGCGCATAGATCGGTACGACGCCGCTGCCCGGGACTTCCGAAGGAGTCCCGGGCAGCGGTGTTCGTGCGTGGTCAGGCCTGTCGGGGCTTGCGGGCGACGGTGAGGGCGAGGGCGGCGCAGGCGAGGGCGGCGAGGGCGGCGAAGCCGCTGACGGAGGGGAGGAGGCCGTAGCGCTGGGCGAGGGCGCCGAGGGCGATGATGGGGGCGGAGCTGCCGAGGTAGACGATGATCCAGAGGGCGCTCAGTTCAGAGCCCCGGCGTTCCGGGTCCATGGCGGCGACGGCGGTGGTGAACAGGGAGCGGAAGGCCACGCCCTGGCAGATGCCGCCGAGGACGCTGCCGATGAAGAGCAACGCCGGGGTGCCGGTGTACCCGGCGGCGACGACCAGGCCGAGGCCCGTGGCCAGGCCGGTCATGCCGAGGGCGGTCACCACGCGGTCCGAGGTCGGCGGGACGATCAGCTGGGTGGCGGCCGAGGAGCCGAGCAGGAGGGCGGCCACGATCGCGCCGACCAGCTTGGAGTCGGTGTGCAGCAGCTTGGCGGCGAAGGCCGGGGCCAGGCTGAGGTAGACACCGAACACCGCGTAGGAGATGAACCCGGCCGTGGCGGCGAGCAGGAACTCGCGGCGGCCGGTGCGCGGCAGCCGCAGGCGCTGCGGGCGCAGGTGGGCCGGGGTGGTGATGCGGGGCGGCGAGGCCGGCGGGCGGTTGCGGCCGGGCATCCGGGGGTGCACCAGGGCGAGCGGCAGGCAGAGTGCGAGCAGGGCGATGGCGTGCAGCAGGAAGGGCGTCAGCAGCGGATCCGAGCCGCCGGCCAGCAGGGCGCCGACCACCGGGCCGAGTGCGACGCCACCCGCGGAACAGGCGAGGGTGATCTTGGGAGCCAGGGCCGGGTGGTCAGGCAGCAGGTCGCCGAGGGCGGCTCCGGCGGCGCCGGTGGACAGACCGACGGCGATGCCCTGGACGGCCCGGCCGGCGGCGAGCTGCCAGAAGCTGCCGGAGGTGGCGAACACGACGTCGCCGACGGTGGACAGCGCGACGGCGGGCAGGATCAGGGCGCGTCGGCCGAGGTGGTCGGACCAGTGGCCGACCACGGCCAGCACCGGGACCAGCGCGAACACGTAGATCGCGAAGAGGACGGTGGTGTCGAGCGCGGTGAGGTGCAGCCGCTGCTGGAGGAGCGAGTAGATCGGCGTCGCGAGGTTGGCGCCGATCAGCATCAGCAGCAGGGCGGCGGCCACCAGGCCGACGCGGACGCCGCGCAGCGCGTTCCAGCGGCTGATCGCGGCGAGCTGGAGCTGGGCGCGGGGCGCGAGCTCCAGGGGAAGCAGGGCCTCCGACAGTCGGCGTCCGTCGAGCTGCGCGGTGCGCAGGCCGGAGCCGGCGGGGGAGAGGTCCGCCATGGCAGGGGTCTCCTGTGGCCGGGCACCACCGGGGTCGGCGGGGTGTGCCGGCGCGCCCGTCCGGAGGCGCTGTGGTGGTGGCCGCGGTTACGGGCTCCCTGGTGGGGCGAGGTGAGCTGAAGAAGAGGGGCTTCGTTGCCCGGTGGCCCGTACGGGGTGTGCACGGTGCCACTAGCTCGAAGGATAAAGGGTGGGTGCACGGAGGCGGCGCGCGCCCCTGTGTGCGCTCCCAGAGGCCGGGCATCGGGGGTGCCCGGCCTATACGCTGAGTAGGTAGATCGAGTACGCGGAGCTGTTCGAGCTGACCGCTGGCTGAGGGAGTGCACACGACGATGGCCGGACGACGTCGGAAGAACACGGGAGCTTCGGCGGATGAGGGCACGGCCGAGACCGTGCTGCCCGCCGACCTGGAGCTCCAGGACCTCTACGGGGCGTTTGCCGCGCACGGGCTGGATGACGAGGACCTGGACGACGCGGCCGTCCTGGTCCCGCCGGTGAAGCTGCCCGCCGAGCGCGAACTGGCGGAGCAGGCGAAGGCCGTACCGATGTTCGGGTACGCGCTGACGCTGGCTCGCTGGGCCGCCCCGCACCGGGCGGTGGACGAGTTCGGCGACCTGGTCGAGGAGGACCGGGCCCCCGCGGCCCGGCTGCTGGGCCTGGCGCCGGCCGAGGGCGAGGTGCCCGAGGAGGCCGAGGTCGAGGCGCTGCGGGCCTGGTCGCTGGCCTGCGACCTGGACCTGGTGGAGCTCGGCACGACCGCGGAGGGCGAGCACGTCGCGGTTCCGGGCCCGGACCTGGAGCCCGCCGAGCAGGGCGACCCGGAGACCGTCCTGGAGCTGTGGCTGACCGCCGCCGGGATCGTCCGGGAGCTGGCCGTCGAGGCGGACTCGGTCCCGGAGGAGGCCGAGGCCGAGCGGGAGCCGGCCGGGGACGGCGAGGAGGACGAGGACGGGCTCTCCGAGGTCGAGGAGGCCCGTGACGAGGCCGCCGAGCTGCTGGACGAGGCCCTGCAGGTGCTCTACGAGACCACCGCCTTCGCCGAGCCGGGCAACGAGACCGTGCCGCTGGGCGTGCTGGCCGCGCTGCTGGTGGTCCCGGAGGGCGAGGAGCCGAGCGAGGAGCTGCTCGGCGACATCACGGACGTGATGGTCGCGCTGGACCCGATGCTGGGCGACCTCGCCGAGCTCGGTCTGCTGGACTACCGCCCGATCGACCCCGAGCTGTTCGACGAGGAGGACGGCGAGGAGCCCGCCGTGGTCGGCGAGGAGCCGCTGGGCGAGGAGGAGTCGGCCCGATTCGGGCTGGTCCGGCTCACCCCGCTCGGCCAGTACGGCATCCGGCAGTGGCTGCTGGAGGACGGCTACGACGCGCCGCTGGTCGGCGACCTGGCCAAGGGGGACGCGGCCGAGCTGCTGCGCGGGGTGTGCGAGTCGGCCAACGTGCTGCCGGAGGAGGAGCTGCGGGTGTGGACCGCGGGCCGGGAGCCGGTGGCGGCGGCGCGTGAGCTGCTCGCGGCGGCGCGCGGCACCGACGGCTACGGCCCGCTGCGCCGGATGCTCTGCGTCTCGGCGCTCAACCTGCTCGGGCCGGACGCGGCGCCGGCGGTCCGGGAAGTCATGGACGACCCCGAGCTGGGCGGCGCGGCGCGGGCCTGGCTGGCCGCGCAGGGGGCGACGGACGTGCCGGTGCCGGACCGGGCGATGGCGCTGTGGACGGTGGTCGACACGTTCGCCGCCCAGCTGCTGGACAGCGGCGGGGACGCCGAGCTGCTGCGCGAACTGATCACCGACCTGCCGGTGAACGGCGATCCGGCCGGGTGGTTCGGCGAGCTGTGGCGGGTCGACCACCCGTACACGGCGGACGTCCTGGAGGCGATCGGGGAGCTGCACCCGGACCGGGCGGTGGCCAAGGAGGCGCGCAAGGCGGCCTTCAAGGCGCGCTCCCGGAACTGAACCGGCAAGGCGGGCTCCACACCTCAGGGCAGGTCCAGCGAGCCGTCCTCGGTGAAGGGGAAGAACGGGTTGTGGGCCAGCTCCCAGAGGTGGCCGTCCGGGTCCTCGAAGTAGCCGGAGTAGCCGCCCCAGTCGGTCGGGACCGGAGGCTTGACCACCACGGCGCCGGCCTCGACCGCCGTCCGCAGCGCGGCGTCCACCAGCGCGGGGGACTCCAGGTTCACCGCGAGGGTGACGCCGCGGAAGGAGGGCTCGCCGGTGGAGGGCACGCCTGCGTCGGCGGCCAGCTCCTCGGTGGGGAAGAGGCCGAGCGCCGAGTCGGCGGTGCGGAACCAGACGATCTCCGGGCTGGAGGCGGCGGACCGCTTCCAGCCGAGCGCCTCGTAGAAGCGGGCGCTGCGGTCGAGGTCGGTCACCCCGAGGGTGACGATGCTGATCCGGGCGGGGAAGGTGCCCTGCGCGGTCCGGTCCTGTGCTGTGTGGTTCTGTGCTGTCATGCCGCCAGGTTAGGGAGGGCGGCTGACAACCGGGTGTCCTGACACGACCACCGCCCCCGTCCGGAGGCGGAGCTGATGACCCGGCAGCTGCGGGCACGTAAGGTGGCGTCGGCGGTGCGGGTGCGAGGACTCGGGGGTGCGGCACAGGATGATGCGGGAGAGCGGCGGCAGGCACCAGAAGCGGAACGCCGGGTCCTCGGGGTCCGCCCCGGCTCCGGACCGTCGGGTCCGGGAGGACCGTTTCGCCGGTCGGACCGCGGACCGGCCACTGGACCGGTCGGCCGACCAGCCCGCCGACCGATTCGCCGACCGGTTCGCCGACCAGGAGGAGTTCTCCCGCCGGACCCTGGCGGCGGCCGATTTCCCGGTGTACGGCGTGGTCGTCTCCCGGGCCATCGCGGGCGAGGCGCCGACCGGTGGGGCGCCGGCCGGTGAGGCACTGGCCGCCTTCGAGACCTCCGGCGGCGAGCTGCGCTGGGTCGAGGTCCAGTGCGGTGACTGGCGCTCGGCGGCCGGCCCGTACGTGACCGTGCGCACCTACCGGCCGGGGGCCGAGCGGGGCGAGCAGCTGCCCGAGCTGGAGGACCTGGTCGAGGACGAACGGGACCGCGTCTACGAGCAGTTGGGCGTCGACGAGGGCGACGGGCCGGGCCGGGTGCGGGCGTTGCGCGTGTGGATCACGGTCGACGGCGAGCCCTGCGCGGTGGAGGTGCACGAGGACCGGCCGGTGCCGGAGCCCGGCGCCCCGGCGTCGGGCGGGCCGGAGCCGGTGTGGGCCGGGCGGCTGCGGGTCGGCGGGCTGACCGTGACGGTGTGCGGGCGCGGGGTGGCCCCCGGCGTGGTGGAGCTCGGCTCGATCGGCGACTTCGAGCGCTGCCTGCGCGGGCGCACCGAACTGCTGCGCGACCTGGCCGCCCGGCGGGCCCGCCACGTGCCGGTCGAGGAGCGCGAACTGCCGCCCGCCGTCGGGATGGAGGCGCACCGGGCGCTGATCGCGCAGACCGTCGCCGAGTCCGCCGCGATCGAGGCGCAGGTGCGGGTCGGGCGCACGCCGAGGCTGCCGCGCGGGCTGCGCGGGGAGGTCGGCGCGGTGCGCTGGGAGGCGGCGGTGCGCCAGCAGATGCGGCTGGCCACCGAGACCCGGGATGAGGCCGTGGCGGCGGTGACCTCGATGGTGAACCACCTCAACCGGCTGTCCCAGCAGACGCATTGGCTGGTCGGCACGGCGGAGGGCGAGGCGGCCGTCGAGGAGGTCGTCCGGTACACGGTGTTCGCGAGCGAGGTGGCGAGCCTGCCGGCGCAGCGGGCCTGGGCGCAGCTGTGGCGGGAGCGGCCGGGCGGCGGCGGGGCGGGGGTCTGGGAGGAGCAGCGGCTGGCCGAGCAGCTGTGGCTGTCGGCCTGGGAGCAGTGGCGGGCGGCGCGGCGCTGACACGGCCTGTTCGTTCCGACCGGGCACGCGTAAAGCAGAGGTCATGCGATGGTCATCGGTCGGCAAATGGCCGCCTGGGTGTGAGGTGGACGTCATGCCGGGTTCACCCGTCCGGCGGAGCCTGCTGGGCGTCGGCATCCCGCACCGACGCCCCCGCTCATCCTCAGGAGTTGCTGCCATGTCGCTGTCCCGCCGGGACTTCGTCAACCGTTCCACCCTCGTCGGGGCCGGCGTGCTGATCGCCGGCAGCGCCGAGGCGCTGGCCAGCGCCCCGGGCGCGATCGCCGCCCCGGTCGGCGGCGAGGCCCCGGTGGCCGCGGCCACCGGGACCAACTCGGCCGCCGGCACCGCCATCGGCTACGGCCCGCTGGTCCAGGACCCGGCCGGTCTGCTGTCCCTGCCGAAGGGCTTCTCGTACAAGGTCCTCAACCGGGCCGGCGTCACCAAGCTGCGCACCGGCGAGTTCACCCCGAGCAACCACGACGGCACCTCCGCCTTCGAGGACGAGCGCGGCGGCAACCTGATGGTTGTCAACCACGAGCTGGCCGGCGCCCGCGCCAACTGGCCGCACCCGGTGCCGCTGACCGAGGGCCACGTCTACGACCCGGGTGCGGCCGGCGGCTGCACCATCGTGCACGCCAAGCGGGACGGCTCGGTCGAGCAGTGGGTCGGCATCGCCGGCACCGCCACCAACTGCGCCGGCGGCGTGACTCCGTGGGGCACCTGGCTGTCCGGTGAGGAGACCGAGGACAAGGCCGGCAAGAACGGCTTCACCAAGGACCACGGCTACGTCTTCGAGGTCGACCCGTTCGACGACGACTACAACCGCGACCCGCAGCCGATCAAGGCCTTCGGCCGCTACGCGCACGAGGCCGTCGTGGTGGACCCGAAGCGCGGCCACGTCTACCTGACCGAGGACGCCTCGAACCCGAACGGCCTGCTGTTCCGCTGGACCCCGCCGGCCGGCTTCAAGCACGGCCGCTACAAGCTGCGCGAGCTCGCCGCCGACGCCGGTGTGCTGGAGGCCTTCAAGGTCTTCGACGCGCAGGGCAAGTTCATCGACGACCTGTCCCGCGCCACCAAGGTCGGCACCACCTACGGCGTGGACTGGGTCAAGGTCCAGGACCGCGACGCCAGGACCGTCTCGGTGCGCAAGCAGTTCAAGGACGGCGAGGTCACCCGCGCCCGCAAGCTGGAGGGCATGTGGTGGGGTGACGGCGGCTTCTACTTCGTCTCCAGCTACGCCCGTTCGGAGAGCCCGCTCCAGCACGACGGCCAGGTCTGGTTCTACAACCCGAACCGCCGCACCATCACCCTGAAGGTACTGCTGGGCGTCAACAACGACGCCTGGGGCGACCACGACAACTTCGACGGCCCGGACAACATCACCGTCTCGCCGTACGGCGGCATCGTGATCGCCGAGGACGGCGAGGGCATCTCGCACCTGTTCGGCGCCACCGAGGACGGCCTGGTCTTCCCGATCGCCCGCAACGAGCTGAACATCGGCACCGCCGAGAAGCCCGAGTTCAGCGAGTTCACCGGGGTGACCTTCTCGGACGACGGCAAGACCCTGTTCGCCAACATCCAGACCCCGGGCATCCAGCTGGCCATCAGCGGCCCGTGGCGCCGGCTGAACGAGCACAAGCGCGGCCAGGGCTACGGCGCGTGACGACCGGTCAGGCCTGAACGGCCGGATGCGGATGGTCGGGTTCGAATGCTCAGGCATGACCGATCAGCCGTGACCGATCAGCCGTGACCGATCAGGCGTGACCAGTGACTGCCCGCGGACTACTCGTCCGTGGGCAGTCGCAGTTGCAGCATCGCCAGCAGGCGCTGCTGCGGCTGGGCGAGGTCGATGCCGGTCAACTGCTCGGCGCGGCGCACCCGGTAGCGCAGGGTGTTGGGGTGGATGTGCAGGGCGTCCGCGGCCACCCGGACCTCGCCGAGCGCGTCCAGCCAGGCCAGCACGGACTCGGCGAGCCGGGTGCCGTGCCGGCGGTCGTACTCGGTGAGCGCGGTCAGCCGCGGGTCGCGCAGGCCGGTGCGCTCCTGGAGCAGCGCGAGCATCTCGCTGACCAGCACCTCCGCCTGGACGTCGATCAGCGCGGCGACGTCGAGGTCCACCCCGCCGCGGCCCATCGCGTCCAGGATGCGGTCCGCCTGCGCGCGGGAGTCGGGGACCTGGGCCAGGCCGTCGACGGTCGAGCCGATCGCGGCGCGCAGCGGGACGCCCAGGTGCTCGCGGGCGGCCGTCACCACCTCGGAGGCCCAGTCGCGCACGGTGGTCATCGGCAGGCCGGGCGGAAGCTCGGGCAGCAGTACGTACACCCGGGACTCGATCGGGGCGAGCAGCGCGGTGCGGTGTCGGGCGGCGGTGTGCACCGAGATCAGGCCGGTGACGTCGGAGCGGTGCAGTGCGTCGGTGGTGTGCGCGCTGTAGGCGAGCACGGTGGCCGGGCGGCGCAGGTCCAGGCCGAGGTGGGTGGCGAGCGACTGCGGGCCGGTGGAGCCCTCCAGCAGACCGGTGAGCAGGGTCTGGGTGAGCCGGACGTCGGCGGACAGCTCCCGGCGGCGGCGCACCAGCTGGGCGGCCGCGACCCGGGCGGCGCCGACCAGGGCCTGTTCGGCCAGCGGGGCCAGCGGCTGGGAGCCCTCCTGCACCCAGATGGTGCCGAGCGGCTGCGCCCCGGCCCGGATGCCGACCGCCAGGCGGCGGCGCAGGCCCAGTTCGGGGTGCGGTTCGACCGCGATCGGGGTGTCCGAGCTGCGCAGGTGCTGGAAGATACCCCACTCGCGGAGCTTGGACAGGTACGGCTCCGGGCCCTGCCAGCCGAGGATGGACAGCCGGCGCAGGTCGTCGACCTCGTCGGAGTCGGAGGAGCGGGAGTAGGCCAGTACCCGGCTGGAGGTGTCCTCGATCGAGACGATGCCGTTGGTCAGCACGGCGACGGTCTGGGCCAGGGAGAAGAGGTCGCCCGCGTTGGGCTCGGGGGAGCCGGGGGCGTCCGGGGCGTCCGGGCCGGCGATGATCGCGCGGGCCAGCGAGTCGAGGTGTTCCCAGCGGGTCTCGCGGCGTACCGAGAGCAGGGCGACGCCCGCGTCGGTGGCGGCCTCGCGCAGTGCGTCGGCCTGGCCGGGGCCGTCCAGCTTGACCGCGACGGCGGCGGCCCCGGCCCGGCCGGCCGCGCGCAGGGCGGGCAGGGCGGCGCGGCCGCGGGCGCCGATCGCGAGCACGAGTTCGCCGGGGGCGGCGGTCGGCGGATCCTCCGGGTCGAGGATGGCGACGTCGCGCACCGGGACGTCCAGGCCCAGCGGGGCGGCCTGGAGTTCGACCAGCGGTTCGCCGAGGGACATCAGGAGTTGACGGAGCGGCAGGCCGGGGGTGGTCACGCCGGTCCTCCTTCATCCGCTCGGACAACGTTTTGTGGTTGATTTTAGCCGGGCGGACAGAGTTCAGGCCCGTCGATCCTGAATAGTTGATTCTGACTATCTGGGAATGGATAGTCAGTACTGACCAATTGATGAGGAACGCTCTCATGGCGAAGCGACGCAAGGTGTCGAACCCGCTGGCCCTCGCGGTCCTGGCCGAGCTCACGATCGAGCCGATGCATCCGTACGAGATGGGGCGCCGGCTCAAGGAGCAGGGCAAGGACCGCAACATCAAGTACAACCGCAGCTCGCTCTACATGGTCGTCGAGCAGCTGCGGAAGGCCGGGTTCGTCGCCGAGCAGGAGACCGTCCGCGACACCCAGCGCCCGGAGCGCACCGTCTACGCCCTCACCGAGGAGGGCAGGACGGAGCTCGACGACTGGATGTGTGAACTGGTCGCCGAACCGCAGTACGAGTACCCGGCGTTCGGGGTCGCCCTGTGCCTGCTGGCGGCCCTGCCGGTCGAGGAGTCGGCGGACCTGCTCGGCCGGCGGCTGGAGGCCCTGGACGAGCGGATCGACGCCACCCGCGCGCAGTTGCACAAGGTGGCCGGGATGGACATCCATCCGATGTTCGTCATCGAGGACGACTACGCCCTCGCGCTGCTGGAGGCCGAACGACGCTACACCGAGAACCTCATCGGACAGCTCAGGGATCCGGAATTCGGCCGGACCCTGGAGGAATACCTGGGGAGGATGGAATGAGCGAGACCCGCACCGCGAACAAGGCCCTGGTCATCGGCGGCGGCATCGCCGGACCGGTGGCCGCGCTGGCGCTGCACGAGGCCGGCATCGAGGCCGTCGTGTACGAGGCCTACGCGAGCTCCGCCGAGGGCGTGGGCGGAACTTTTATGACTGCGTCCAACGGGTTGGCGGCGCTCGCGGCCGTCGGCCTGGAGGCGGAGGTCGCCGCGATCGGCCAGCCCGTCGGCCGGATGGTCATCGAGGACGCCAAGGGCGGCGTCCTCGCCGAGATCCCCGAGGTGACCGGCCGGGTGATGCGGCGTGCCGAGCTGTACGCCGTGCTCCAGCGGCGGCTGCGGCAGGAGGGCGTCCCGGTCCGGTACGCCAAGCGGCTGGTCGGCGTCGAGGAGCGCGCGACCGGCATCACCGCCCGGTTCGCCGACGGCACCACCGCGGACGGGGACCTGCTGATCGGCGCCGACGGAACCCGCTCCGTCGTCCGCGGACTGATCGATGCGGCCGCACCCGGCCCGCAGTACACCGGCCTGATCGGGGTCGGCGGGTACAGCGCGCACCGGCTGGACGGCCCGCGCGCGGCCGGGGAGTCCATCCACTTCGCCCAGGGGCCCCGGGCGTTCTTCGGGTACTGGGCGCTGCGGGACGGTGCCGGGACCGCCTGGTTCAGCAACATCCCGCGCCCCGAGCAGCTGACCCCGGAACAGGCCCGGGCGGTGTCGCGGGAGGACTGGCTGGCGCTGGCCCGCGAGCGGCACGCCGAGGACCTGCCCGCCCGGGAGGTCCTGGCCGCGGCGGACGAGGCGAGCGTCGAGGTCTTCCCCCGGCTGGAGATCATGCCGTCCGTGCCGCACTGGTACCGCGACCGGATGGTGCTGGTCGGCGACTCGGTGCACGCCCCGTCCAACAGCTCCGGCCAGGGGGTCTCGCTGGCCGTCGAGAGTGCCGTCGAACTGGCCCGCTGCCTGGCCGGGCAGCTTGACCTGGGGCGGGCCCTGGCGGCGTACGAGGCGGCCCGGCGGCCGGTGGTGGAGGCGGTCGCGGCCAAGGCGGCGGCGGTGAACGGTCAGAAGGCGAGCGCCGGAGTGTGAGCCGGTGCCCCGGGCCGGGGGCGTGAGCCGGTGGTGCGGGGTGGTGTGAACGGTGTGGCGATCGGGGGCGGTTCGTGACCGCGGCGTGACCCGATTCGTCGGGCCGGACAACGCCGTACGGGGGAATTTAGCCGCCCGGCCAATCATGCGGGCCGGGCGGCTGGAATAGCGTTATTTCCGGTCGGCGTGCGATCACGCCGGATCTCACTGCAACCTCTCACAAGGAGAGCGTGCGCCCTGTGACTCCTCCCCTGGCGTGCCAGGGGCTTCTCACTCGGCCGAGCCGGCCTCATGACGGACAAGCCCTGCCCGATGCCTCAGGCATGTCGCAGAGCGCAGCAGTGCGGAAACCCTCCGCGCTGATGAATCTAGGAATCGCAGGAGCATCGATGGACGCTGTGACCCAGGTCCCCGCGCCGGTGAACGAGCCGGTCCACAGCTACGCCCCCGGGAGCCCGGAACGGGCTCGTCTGGAGGCCAAGCTGAAGGAGCTGGGCGGCCAGGAGCCGGTCCAGCTGACCATGACGATCAACGGTGAGCGCCGGATGGGCGGCGGCACCGAGATCCACGTCGTCCAGCCGCACAACCACGCGGCTCGGCTCGGCACCCTGCGCAACGCCACCCAGGCCGACGCGCAGGACGCCATCGACGCCGCCCTGGCCGCTGCCCCGGCCTGGCAGGCGCTCTCCTTCGACTCCCGCGCCGCGATCTTCCTCAAGGCCGCCGACCTGCTGGCCGGCCCCTGGCGCGAGACCCTGGCCGCCGCCACCATGCTCGGCCAGTCCAAGACCGCCCAGCAGGCCGAGATCGACACCCCCTGCGAGCTGGTCGACTTCCTGCGCTTCAACGTGCACTTCGCCCGCCAGATCATGGCCGAGCAGCCGATCTCCTCGGACGGCGTGTGGAACCGCAGCGACCACCGTCCGCTTGAGGGCTTCGTCTACGCGATCACCCCGTTCAACTTCACCGCGATCGCCGGCAACCTGCCGACCGCGCCCGCGCTGATGGGCAACGTGGTGCTGTGGAAGCCGTCCCCGACCCAGCAGTTCTCCGCGCACCTGCTGATGCAGCTGCTGGAGGAGGCCGGCCTGCCCAAGGGCGTCATCAACATGGTGACCGGCGACGGCCTGGCCGTCTCCGAGGTCGCGCTCAAGCACCCGGCGCTGGCCGGCATCCACTTCACCGGCTCCACCGCCACCTTCCAGCACCTGTGGCGCGAGGTCGGCAACAACATCGCCGGCTACCGCACCTACCCGCGGATCGTCGGCGAGACCGGCGGCAAGGACTTCCTGGTCGCCCACCCGTCCGCTGACCCGAAGGTCCTGAAGACCGCGATGACCCGCGGCGCCTTCGAGTTCCAGGGCCAGAAGTGCTCGGCGCTGTCGCGGGCCTACGTCCCGGCGTCGATCTGGGCCGGCCTCAAGGACGAGTTCGCCGCCGAGGTCGAGGGCCTCACCATGGGCGACGTCACCGACCTGTCCAACTTCATGTCGGCCGTCATCGACGAGCGCTCCTTCGCCAAGAACAAGGCCGCCATCGACCGCGCCCAGGCCGACCCGTCCGTGGAGGTCCTCGCCGGCGGCACCTACGACGACTCGGTGGGCTACTTCGTCCGCCCGACCGTCCTGGTCTGCCAGAACCCGTCGAGCGAGTACTTCAAGGACGAGTACTTCGGCCCGATCCTGGCCGTGTACGTCTACGAGGACGAGAAGTACGAGGAGATGCTGGCCCAGATGGAGTCGGTGTCCGCGTACGGCCTGACCGGCTCGATCATCTCCCAGGACCGCGCCGCGGCCCAGGACGCGATGCACAAGCTGCGCTTCGCCGCCGGCAACTTCTACATCAACGACAAGCCGACCGGCGCCGTCGTCGGCCAGCAGCCCTTCGGCGGCGGCCGGGCCTCGGGCACCAACGACAAGGCGGGCGCCAAGCAGAACCTGGCGCGCTGGACCTCGACCCGCTCGGTCAAGGAGACCTTCGTCCCGCCGACGGACTACCGCTACCCGCACATGGGCTGACCAGCCCTGCCCTTCTGATCGCACGGCTCGTCCAGTAGCCATCGGTCACCCGCGACGCCCGGTCCCGCAGCCGGGCGTCGCCCGCCGGGGCGGCGGATCCACCCGCCCGTCGCCCGCCGCCACCCCGCGTTGCGCGGCACCCCTGATTCCGCCGCCCCGGCCCTTCTGCCACCCTTGGAAACACCAGCTCCAGGAGTCACGATGCTCCGTTCCGCCCTTCTCGCGGCCTCCCGGTCCCCGCAGGTCCGCACCGTGGTCGAGAAGTTCCCCCCGACCCACGCGATAGTCGAGCGCTTCGTCGCCGGCGACGCCCTCGACGCGGCCATCACCGCCACCGACGACCTGATCGCCACCGGCCGCAAGGTCACCCTGGACCACCTCGGCGAGGACACCCAGGAGGCCTCCCAGGCCGCCGCCACCGCCGAGGCCTACGAGCACCTGCTCAAGGCCCTCAAGGAGACCGGCCTCGCCGCCGGCGCCGAGGTGTCGGTCAAGCTGTCGGCCGTCGGCCAGTTCCTCCCGGTGGACGGCGAGAAGATCGCGCTGGAGAACGCCCGCCGGATCTGCGAGGCCGCCGCCGACGCGGGCACCACGGTGACCCTCGACATGGAGGACCACACCACCACCGACTCCACCCTCGGCATCGCGCGTGAGCTGCGGGCGGACTTCCCCTGGCTGGGCGTCGTGCTCCAGGCCTACCTGCGCCGCACCGAGGCCGACTGCCGCGACTTCGCCGGCGCCGGCTCGCGCGTGCGCCTGTGCAAGGGCGCCTACAAGGAGCCCGAGTCGGTCGCCTTCCAGGGCAAGCACGAGGTCGACCTCGCGTACGTCCGCGCCCTGAAGGTCCTGATGGCGGGCGAGGGCTACCCGATGATCGCCTCGCACGATCCCAACATGATCAAGATCGCCGGCCAGCTGGCCCAGTGGAACGGCCGCAAGCGGGACTCCTTCGAGTACCAGATGCTGTTCGGCATCCGCCCCGAGGAGCAGCTGCGCCTCGCCGGCGAGGGCAACACCATGCGCGTCTACCTCCCGTACGGGCAGGAGTGGTACGGCTACTTCATGCGCCGCCTCGCCGAGCGCCCGGCCAACCTGACCTTCTTCCTGCGCGCCATGGCCACCCGCGGCTGACCCAGGCGCCCACGGACCACGGCCCGCACCCCTGACGGGGGTGCGGGCCGTCGTGTACTCCCGGCTCTAGAGGAAGTCCTTGGTGTCCAGCTCGAACTCGAACGGGGCCGGAACCACGAGCGGTTCACCGAAGGCGGCGAGATGCACCTCGGTGTACTCCTCGCGGTGGGGCTTGCCGAACAGGCTCACTTGCGACTTCTCGCGGTCGATCAGCAGGTAGAGCGGGATGCCGGCGCGGGCATAGCAGTGTCGCTTGGTGATGCGGTCCTGGTCGGGCTTGCTCGATGTGACCTCGGCGACCATGGCCACACCGTCGGGTTCCATCCACGGCGGGGCGCCGCGGAAGAGGCGGAGTTCCCGTGGCGCGAACGTCGCATCCGGGATGACGTGGTTCTTCGGGCAAAGGCCGCCGCTGACAAGCCGGAGACCTTTGCCGCCGGACACTTGCATGTGGACCTTGGACTTGGCCTTCACCTGATCGATGAGAAGGTCGATGTAGTCCTCGTGATCGCCGTCCGGCGGTGGTGCCACGATGATCTCTCCCTCGATGAGCTCGGCTCGGAAGCCTTCGGGGGAGTGCAGGCTCAGGAAGCTCTCCAGCAGGATGTCGGCCTGCGATGGGGAGCCCGTGATCGGTTGCTCATGCGCCACAGCACTCATGATGCCCCTCCTTCAGAGGACCGTCACGCTAGTCGCGGCTCGGCCGGGCCGTGCCGTATACGACGGAGTCTCACTCGATGGTGTGAGTTTGAGGTCGGGCCTAGGATCTTCCTGCTGGTGAACTGGCTTTTCGAGCGGAGGAGTTGGGGATGCTGAAGGCCTTCGAGGGGCTGTCGACGCCGTTGGTGGCGGATGCCTGTGTACGGCTCGGGGTGGGGTTGCGGGTCGCGCCGGTGGGGGTGGCGGCGGTGGTGGCCGGGGCCCGGGTGGCGGGGCGGGCGCTGCCGGTACGGCACTACGGGAGCGTGGACGTGTTCCTGGAGGCGTACGGGGCGGCCCGGGACGGGGACGTGCTGGTGATCGACAACGGCGGGCGGATTGACGAGGCCTGCATCGGGGACCTCGCGGTGCTGGAGGCGCGGGCCGCCGGGGTGGCCGGGATCGTGGTGTGGGGACTGCACCGGGACACCCCCGAGCTGCTGGAGATCGGGCTGCCGGTGTTCAGCTACGGGGCGCTGCCGCTCGGCCCGGTGCGGCTGGACGACCGGGAGCCGGAGGCGCTGCTGACGGCGAAGTTCGGGCCGCACCCGGTGAGCGCCGAGGACGTGGTGTTCGCCGACCCGGACGGGGTGCTGTTCGTGCCCGCCGACCGGGTCGCGGAGGTGCTGGAGACGGCCGGCGCGATCGCCCGGACCGAGCGCGCGCAGGCCGGGCGGATCGCCTCCGGGGACACGCTGCGCCGGCAGACCGCCTTCGACGCGTACCTGGAGCGGCGCGCCGCCGACCCGGCGTACAGCTTCCGGCAGCACCTGCGGCGGGTCGGCGGGGCGATCGAGGAGTAGGCCGGTCAGAGCGGCCGGTACATGACGTGCAGGCCGACGTAGCCGTCCACCGGATGGAGGAAGGCCTCGGGGACGGTGCCGACGATCTCGAAGCCGAGCGACTCGTAGAGCTTCACGGCGTGGTGGTTGTTGGCGACCACCGCGTTGTACTGCATGGCGCGGAAGCCGGACCGGCGAGCCCAGTCGAGGGTGTACTCGACCAGGGCCCGCCCGATCCCCTTGCCGTGGTGGGCCGGGTCGACCAGGTAGCTCGCGCTGGCCACGTGGGAGCCGTTGCCGGGGCGGTTGCGGTTCATGTTGGCGGTGCCGAGGATCCGCCCGTCCTCGTCCACGGCGACCACCGTGCGGTTCGGGGCGGCGAGCATCCACCACTCCCGGCCCAGCTCGGAGGGCATGTCCAGGGGGTAGGGGAAGGTCTCGCCGGCGGCGACGACGGTGTGGAAGAACGGCCAGATGGCGGGCCAGTCGTCGGGGGTGGCCTCGCGGATGTCGAAGGGCATCGGACCAGAATGGTCCCCGGCGAGTCGGCGGGCCACCGGTTTTGTGCGGTTCCGTCGGTCGGGGCCGGTCGTCGGGGGAGCGGGTCAGCCGCCGAGGACGGCGTCCTCGACCAGGGCGGCGGTGTGGGCCTGGCCGGTGGCGTTGGGGTGCACCACGGCGTACTCGAGGGGGAGGATGCTGGTCAGCACGCCGTCCAGCCAGTGGTCGGCGTCGCAGACGCTGTGGCCGGCGCCGGCGCGGTAGAGGTCCACGAAGGTGTCGCCGTGGGCGGCGCTGCCCCGGGCGATGAGCGCGTTGAGCGGCTCCACGAGCGCGGTGCGGGCCCAGGCGAGGTCGCCGGTGGTGAAGGTGCCGAACTGCAAGGGGTTGCCGTACTGGCAGAGGGCGGCGTCCTCGGGGACGAGGTGCGGGTAGCCGACGGTGAGGACCCGGGCGGACGGGGCCTTGGCGTGCAGTGCGGTCAGCATCCGGTCGTAGTCGTTGCGCAGCCGGGCGAGGCGGTCGGGCAGGCCCGCGTCGAACTTGTCCTTGCAGGGCGTGCCCTGGCCGAGATGGACGGCGCCGAGTTCGATGCAGCCCTTGAGGATCTCGGCGAAGCCGAGGTCGTTGCCGCCGATCCCGACGGTGACCAGGTCGGTGGCCGGGTCGACGGCGTCGATCTGCGGCGGGACGGGCGGGTAGGGGGCGTTCGGGTCGGTTCCGAGCGGCGGGAGCGGGCGGCCGAGCGGGGACTGCGCGTGCGCGTCGACGGCGTCGGTGGTGGCGCCGCTGCAGCTGACGTTGCGCAGCGTGACCAGGGAGCCGAGGTCGCGGCGGATGATCTCGGGGTAGGACTCGACGGTGCGGGCGCAGCCGTCGCGCGGCTCGGTCTCGTCGCCGGTGGCCTCGATGACCCCGGCCGTGTAGGAGTCGCCGAGGGCCGTCCACCGCAGTGCGCCGGCGCGGCCGCCCGGTCGGGCGGCCGCCTGGGCGGTGGTCGGGGTGATCAGCCCGGCGGCGAGCGCGGTGGCAGTACCGGCGACGGCGAGGCGGGACAGGAAGCGTGGCACGGCTCTCCTCCTCGGGGTACGGGGGAGAGCGCGATTCACCCCCCTTGAGAGTCAATCGAGTCGCCACGTGGGTGACTTGATGCCTCAGGGGGGTGAATCCGCGGGCGCGGCCGTGACGCCGCGGGGCAGGGTGTTCCTAGAGCGCCGCGGCGGCGGGCTCGATCATCGCCCGGGCGGTCTTGCCGTCGACGTACTCGCCGAGTGCCGTCATCTCCCACTCGCCGCCCGGACGGCGGACCAGCTTGCACATCATCACACCCGTGTGCGGCTCGGAGTTGGTGAGGTCGAAGCGGACCAGCTCCTCCTCCGTCCGGGCGTCGAGCAGGCGACAGTAGGCGTCGCGCACGTCGGTGAACTTCTGGCCGGAGAAGGAGTTGACGACGAAGACCAGCCCGTGGACCTCGGCCGGCAGGCCCTCCAGGTGGACGGTGATCACCTCGTCGTCGCCGCCCTCGCCGCCGACGAGGTTGTCGCCGGAGTGGGAGATCGCGCCGTTGAAGATGTTCAGCTTCATGAACCAGGCCGTCTCCAGCCGCTTGTGCCGGGCGTCGAAGGCGAGGCAGGAGGCGTCCAGGTCGATGTCGCGGCCGCGGGCGGTGGACTTCCAGCCGAGGGCCATCCGGACGGAGGAGAGGAAGGGACGGCCGTTCTTGACCAGGGAGACCGAGCTGCCCTTGACCAGGTTGATCCGGCCCTTGTCCAGGGTGATCTTCCCGGGGGCGGTCGGGGCCGGGGGCGCGGCGGGCGCCGGGGCTGCCGTGGGCGGGGCCGGGACGGTGGTCTGGCCGGTGGCGAGGGCGATCCGCGGGTCCACCGGGGCGGAGACCGGCGCGGGCGGGGCGGGGAGCTGGACGGTCCGGTCCACCGGGGTGGGCGGCGCGGCCGGGGCCTCGGGGGCCGGCGGCGTGACCGGCGCGGCGGCGGCCGGGGCCGGGGAGTCCTCGACGGTGACGCCGAAGTCGGTGGCGATGCCCGCGAGGCCGTCGGCGTAGCCCTGGCCGACCGCGCGCACCTTCCAGGCGCCGCCCCGCAGGTAGACCTCGACCACGATGAGCGCGGTCTCCAGACCCAGCCGGGGCGGGGTGAAGGTGACCAGCACCTCGCCGGTGTCGGCGTCGCGGACGGTGGCGGTGGGCTCCATCCCGGAGAAGGTGGAGACCTGGTCGGCGGGGCTCGCGGTGACCACGATCTTGCTGATGCCCGCCGGGACGGCCCGGGTGTCGACGGTGATCGCGTCGGGGGCGCCGGCGGTGGCCGGGCGGTGGCTGACGCCCGGGCCGTTCGGGGCGTTGAAGAAGACGAAGTCGTCGTCCGAGCGGACCTTTCCGGCATCGGTCAGCAGCAGGCCGGAGACGTCCAGCGCCTTGGGCGCGGTGACCTCGACGGTCACTCGCGCGGCGGTCAGCGGTGCGTTGCCGCCTTGGGTCAGGACGGTGGACACGGACTCCTCCTCGGGTGCGGAACGGCGGCCCGGCCGGGGCCGTCGGGGCGCCGGGCCGGGTGCTGCCCACAGTAACGAACGAGGGTACGGGGACGCGCCCCTGCGGCGTGGCCGACTGTCGGATCGTCGGATGACCGCCGCGCCCGGCCGGCGGCAGGTCAGCGCGCCGTGGCGGCCCGGGTGGCGGCAGGCGCGGGGGCCGCTGCGGGAACTGACGGGGCGGGGACCGGCGAGGCGACCGGGACGCCGGGCGTCTGCGGCTCGGCGGGCAACGGCGGCACCGGGCCGAAGCCGCCGAGCGCGGCGACCGCGCGGGGGCGGTCGAGGGCGAACGCGGAGACGCTCCAGCTCTCCGCCGCGGCCGGCTTGCGCACCACGGCGGACGGGTCGGCGGCCGGACGGGCGCCGCGGACGCCGAAGGTGTAGTGGCCGGGCCGGACGTCGACGCCGGGCGGGGTGGTGAATCGGTAGACGAGAGTGCCGCGCTCCTGCTGGGCGGTCACCACGGCGCCCGGCAGGTCGGTCCAGGCGGAGCCGGCGCCGGGGGCCGACTCGCCCGGGGCGAGCCGGAATTCGGCCTGGAAGGCGGTGACCGGCTCGGCGACCGTGAGGGTGAGCTGGTGCCGCAGGCCGTCGCGGCCGAGCGGGGAGACCAGGGCGGCGCCGGACAGCGCGTGGTCGGCGTCCGGGTCGGTGCCCTTGGCAGGGGCGGCCGGTGTGTCGGTCTCCGGGACGTTCGCGACGGGCGGCGGCGCCGGGTGGGCGGGCATGTCCGGCCGCAGCCCGGGGGCGTTCGGGGTCTGTCCGGAGGCGGGTGGGGCGTAGCCGGGCTGCCCGGTGCCCGGGGCCGGGACGGAAGGGGAGGGCGAGGGGCCGGCCGGGGCGGGGACGCCGGCCTCGGTGCCGGCGAGCTGGGTGCCGGGGGCCGGTGCGTCCTGCCCGGCCGAGGTCTGGCCGCCGGTCTGGGTGCCCGGGCCCGCCGGGCGGGGTGCGGGCGGGGTGGCGGCGACCGGCGCGGCACCCGAGGGATGCGCCGAGACGTGCGAGGAGGGGCGGCCCGCGGCGGGGCGGCCGGGGGAGGCGCCGGACGACGGGCCGTCGGTCGGAGTCTGCGCCGAGACCGCTTCGGCCTGGTCGGTGGTGCCCGGCGTGGGCGGCGGGGTGGTGCCGACCCGGGCGACGCCGGCCCGGCGACCGATCCCCTGCTGCTCGTTGAGCAGCAGGGTGGTGGCGATGCTGATGCCGACCACGGTGGACATGGCCATCGCGGCGCCGGAGAAGCGCAGGGTGGGTAGCCGGAACAGGCCGCCGAGGCGGCGCGGCCGACCGTGCCGGCCCTGCCGTGCGGGCTCGTGCTGCACGTCCCGCGCGGTGTCCTCGCGCACAGCCACCGGACCCCTCCCTCCCCGAAGCCGCCGTCGCGTCGCCGTATTCTCCCACGCGCCGCCGCCGGGCCCGGCTCCGGCCGGCGAGGGCCGGTTCCGCGTGGGCCCGCGCGGGGAGGGGGAGAGCGTACCAGCGGGCGACCGCATCGTGATCCATCGTCATCCGTTTCGTGGACAACCGTTCGATATACGGAAGTTGACGTTCAGTCCGACAAGCGCGGTAAGGGCCGGTTGCCCCGGACGGGGGTTATTGCAACCCCCTTGCAACCCTTGCCCGCCGCGCCGGGCGTGACGCAGGCTGAGGGCATCCCACGCCGTCCCGGAGAGACCGTCATGCCGCTCGACCCGCTGTCCGCAGCCTCCAGTGCACCCCTCGCCGCCACCCCCACGGGCGGCGATGGGGACGGCTCCACCGCCGCTCCGGCGGCGGTGGAGGAGGAGGTGCTG
>NZ_JBHVFE010000054.1:0-29619 GCF_042801945.1 Kitasatospora sp. NPDC057542 | reverse complement strand
ACCTGCGCAGCCCCACCCCTGTGCGCTACTTGCCTCCCCTACGGATCTCACCCATCAGCGGCTTCGGCGGATGCGAACGCAGGTAGTCCTCGAACGCCGCCGGAGTCTCGACATACGTCTGCATCTCCGGGGAGAGCGGGAGGTTCTCCTGCGTCACCACCCCTCCCGAGTCCCGGGCGAGGACCGCTGCGCTCACCCCGCCGGCCGCGACCAGAACCCCGCCCAACGCCAACAGGACTGCCCCTGCCCGTCCCATGGCCATCCTGGACCCCCCTTCACTGCCTGCTGCCAAACCGGCCTGCTCTCGGCGTACCGCGGCGCGACCACCGAGCCACGGAGGGTCCGGACGCTCAACGCCACCTCTCAAGAATGCAGGCGGACACGCACCGTGTCAGGGCTACTCGGACAACAGGACGCCCCACCGACTGCCTTCCGTTCACCGGTGATCACCCCAGGCGTCCTTGGCCGTCGGGCCGCGTCCGTCACACCTGGAACCGCACCGGCAGACTCGTCAGCCCCCTCAGCATGGTGCTCGGCCGCCACACGAGGTCTGCCGGGTCGGTGTCGAGGGCGAGGTGGGGGCGACGCCCGATCAGGGCGCGCAGGGCGATGGCGGCTTCGACCCGGGCGAGGGGGGCGCCGAGGCAGTGGTGGATGCCGTGGCCGAAGGCGAGGTGGCCGGCCGGCTTGCGGTGGATGTCGAACCGGTCCGGGTCGGGGAAGTGGCGCGGATCGCGGGAGGCTGCGGCCAGGGAGACGAGGACGCTGTCGCCTGCCGGGACGGTGGTGTCACCGATCCGTACCGGTTCGGTGGCGAAGCGGAAGGCCGCGGACTCCACCGGGCCGTCGTGACGGAGGGTCTCCTCGATCGCGCTGTCGACGAGGCCGGGATCGGCGCGCAGGGCGGTGAGTTGCCCGGGGTGGGCGAGCAGGGAGAGGACCGTACCCGAGATGAGGTTCACGGTGGTCTCGTGGCCCGCGACGAGGAGGAGGAAGGCCATCCCGAGCAGTTCCTCGGCCGAGAGCCCGCCGGCGGTCGGGGTGACGAGCGCGCTGAGCAGGTCCCGGCGCGGGGTGGTCCGGCGTTCCTCGATGAGGGCTGTGAGGTGGCCGGTCATGGCGCCGACCGCGGCGCCGGCGGCCTGCGGGGAGCTGGGCGCGACCAGTTCGGTGGACCAGGCGTGGAAGCTCGCGCGGTCCGCCACCGGTACGCCGAGCAGTTCGCAGATGACGGTCATCGGCAGCGGCAGCGCGTAGGAGGCGACGAGGTCGACGGGGCCTGCGTCGGGCAGCGCGTCGAGCAGGCTGTCGGCGATCTCCTGTATGCGGGGGCGCAGCGCCCGGATCCGGCCGGCCGTGAACTTCCCGGCGACCAGCTCGCGCAGCCGGGTGTGCTGGGGTGGGTCGCTCTGGAGCATGTTGACCCCGAGGGCGTGGCCGCCGTCGTCGGTCCATGAGGAGGAGTGCCGGATGTCGTTGCTCAGCCGGGGATCGGTGAGAGCGGCGCGGGCTTCGTCACGGGCGACGACGAGCCACGCCTCGCCGGATCCGGGGACGAGCACCCGGTGGACCGGCCCTTTCTCGCGCAGTGCCGCGTAGACGGGGTACGGGTTGACGGTGACGTCGAGGCCCGCGGGAGACAGTTCCTGGAGCGTCGGAGCCGGCATGCGCTTCCCCCCTGGAAAACGGGGAGGACTCCCCGGTGATGGCCCGACCCTACCAAACCGGGGATACTCCCCCAGTTCTGCTGCGTCGCTGGACGAGCCGGCCGGGCCGACGGGCACCACGGTGGAGCTGCCGTTGACGGGGCGAGGGGCCGCGGGGGGCTACCGTTCGGCAGCAGCCCGACGGCCCACCCCCCGGTCAGAGACCGAAGTGCTCGATGGCATGCACGGCGACCTCGTCGGGGTCCAGGTGTGTGTTGTCGACGAGAAGGTGCAAGTGGGGCATGTGGGCGAAGTCGTCGAGCGAGTTGAGCCGGTGTCTGGCGTCCATGCCGATCAGGTTGCCGTTGGACCATCCCAGGTCGCGCTTGGATGCCTTTTCTGCGAGGCGGGACTCCCCCGCGTTTCGTTCCAGCCGGACGCTCTGGTCGGCGGTCAGCTCCAGGAACAGCACGCGCGAGCCGCGGTCCCGGAAGGGGGCCGAGTAGCGTTCGACGAGTGCGGCGTCGGCCGGGTCGTCGAAGTCCCAGACGAGCGTGAACACCAGGCCCGGCAGGTCACTGGCGGCGGCCTCGGCGAAGATCTGCTCGCGGAAGGCGTGGTTGAGCCGCTGGAACTGCGGCGAATCGTAGGGGAACAGCCGCAGCAACGGCTCGATGGTCATGTGGTTGTGGAAGAGCTTGAAACCCGTGCGCGCGGCGATGGCAGCGCCCACGGTCATCTTGCCGACCGCGGCCGGGCCGATGACGAAGAGCAGGGTCGGGGCGGTGCTGTCGGACATCGCGACAGGATAGGACCACCACACGATCTTCGTCGACCACCGAGTACGACGCCGACAGCCGGCCGGCGCACGGGTGGCCGGCAGCACGGCACGGCAGTCGGCCACGGCCCGTCAGACGGACGCCGGGAACCGACGACGGGCCGGACCTGAAGCGGTGGGGCGCAGGTACGCCCCTCGGCTCAGCGCGGCCCGGCCCCCGCGGCGCGCAGTCGGTCGAGGGTGCGGTCCAGGTTGGCCTGGGTCGCCGCGGCGGCGCCGTCCGGGTCACCAGCGGCGATCGCCTCGACCAGGGCGTGGTGCGCACGGGCGTCGCTCTCCTGTCCGACGCCGTCGTGGAGGTGGTTGTCGGTCACCACGTGGTCGGCCGCTTCGCGCAGTGCGTCGACGAAGGAGTCGAAGAGGCGGACGAGCACCGGGTTGCGCGCGGCCCGTACGACCTGGCGGTGCAGTTCCAGGTCCGTCTCGACGAGCTCGGCCGGACTGACGGCCGCGTCACGGGCCGCCAGCGCCGCCCGTAGCGCGGCGACGTCCGTCTCGGTGCGCCGCTGCGCGGCCAGCCGGCCCGCCTCCACCTCCAGCGCCGCCCGGACCTCGTACACGTGGAAGACTTCCGAGCGTCGCAGTTCCCGGTCGAACTCCGAGACCGGGGAGGCGGCGGCCACGTAGGTGCCCGAGCCCTGCCGGGCGCGCAGCTGGCCGTCGACGATCAGCACCCGGACCGCCTCGCGCGAGGTGGTCCGGCCGACTCCGAGGAGTCGGCTCAGCTCCACCTCACCGGGGAGCTTGCTGCCCACCGGCCACTCGCCCGTGCCGATCAGCCGGCGCAGCTCGGCCGTGGCCTCCTCCACCAGTGAGCGATGGCGTACCGGGCGAACAGTCATGGGGACGACCCTACCGCCCTCCGGGTACTGCTCCCCCGGCCGCCGGCGCGCCTGCCGGCCCGGCCGGATCTCCCTCGGGCCGTTCCGTCCCCGGTTCCGGCTCGGGCAGCCGTTCCGGGGCCGGTTCCGGTAGTACCCGGTCACGCAGGCGCAGCGAGCAACCGAGCGCGAGCACCAGCACGCCGAGGACCAGGGCGAGGACGGTCCGCAGGCCGTGCGCGTCGGCCAGGCGGCCGAGCGCCGGCGCGGCGAGTCCGCCGACGGACATGGCGAGTCCGAGGGTCAGCCCGCTGGCGGTGCCGGGCCGGGTGGGCAGGTAGTCCTGGGCGAGCGTCACCTGTGGGGCGAAGGGCAGGAACATGGCCAGTCCGAACGCCACCGCCCCGGTCACGGCGACGCCGACGGAGGGGGCGAAGGCCACGGCGGCCAGTGCGGGAACGGCCAGCAGGTAGCCGGTGCGGATCGGGGTCATCCGTCCGTGCCGGTCGCCCAGCCAGCCGCCGAGCAGGGTGCCGGCCGCCCCGGCCAGGGTGAGCAGGGTCAGTGCGGCGGCGCCGAGTCCCGTCGAGCCGTGGAGGTCGCGCTGGATGTGGAGGGCGAGCATCGAGGTGACCGTCACGTAGGGGACCGACCAGGCGACGGTGGTCGCGACCAGGCGTCCGAATGCCCGCCAGTCGTCGCGGTGGGTGCTCGCCGCCGCGGCCCGGTTGGTCGCCGCAGTCGCCGGCGTGTGGCCCCGGTACCGCTGCCACCGGCCCTGCGCGGCCCACAGCAGGGCCGTCGCCAGCGCCGGGACGGCCAGCAGCCAGCTGCCGTTCAGGCCGTAGGAGCCGACCACGAGGGTGACCAGTGCCGGTGCCAGTGAGGCGCCGAGGGTGCCGCCGACGGAGAACAGGCTCATCGCCCGCTGGGACTGTCCGCCGGCGGCCCGGGCCTGGTTGGTGGCGGGCGGGTGGTAGGCGGCGATGCCGATGCCGGCCAGGGCGGCGCAGAGCCAGGTGAGTGGGTAGCTGTCGGCCATGGCCGCGCCGGTGATCCCGGCCGCGGCGGTGAGGAAGCCGGCCGGGATGAGCCAGCCGCGGTGGCGGCGGTCGACCAGCAGGCCGAACAGCGGCTGGACCACGCTGGACAGGCCGCTCGCGGCCAGGGCGATGCCGGAGACGGCGGTGTAGCTGTAGTGCCGCTGGGACATCAGGAAGGGCAGCAGCGCCGGGACGGCGCCCTGGTAGAGGTCGTTGACGATGTGGGTGCCGGTCAGGAAGGCCAGCTGTCCGCGCTTCATCGCGTCCTGCGCTCGGGCCGTGCCGTCGCCTGCCGGGTTGCCTGCTCCAGCACGGCCGCCTGCCGGGCGGTGTGGTGGTGCCAGGGCCGGGCCCGTTCCAGCTGGGCGCCGAGGGAGAGCAGGAGTCCCTCCTGGTGGAGCCGGGCGGTCAGCATCACGCCGATCGGCAGTCCCTCCGGCGTCCAGTGCAGTGGCAGGCTGATCGACGGCCGGCCGGTGAAGTTCGCCACCGGTGTGCGCGGGGTGACGGCGAGCATCCGGGCGTAGGTCCGCTCCGGGTCGTCCGGATCGGTCAGCGAGCCGACCGGCAGGGGCGGTTGGTTCGTCGTCGGGCTCAGCACCGCGTCGAAGCGGTCGTAGCGGTGGCAGACCGTCCGGGCGACGGCGGTCAGCGAGGTCATCGCCGCATACAGCCGGACCGTGCTGTGTTCGCCGCCCCGGGCGCGCAGCCAGCGGGTCAGCGGCAGCAGCCGCTCCTCCCGTTCCGGCGGGACGGGCACGGCGGCGGCCAGCACGCTCCACAGCACGGTGAAGTCCGGCAGGTACTCGCCCGGGTCGAACGGCGGGGCCTGCTCCACCCGGTGGCCGAGGTCGGCGAGCAGGTCGGCGGTGCGGCGGCAGGCCAGCTCGGCCTCGGGGTGCCACCCGTCCGTCCGGGGCAGGATCCCGATCCGCAGCGGGCCGGGCTCGCGTTCGCCGCAGGAGCGGAAGTGGCCGGCGGGGGCGGCGGGCAGAGTGCTGCCGTCGCCCGGGGTGCTGCCGGCCATGACGTCCAGCAGCAGGGCCGCGTCCAGCACCGTCCTGGCCAGCGGACCGGCCGTGGCCAGCCCGAAGGCGTCCGTTCCGGGGGCGGGCGTCACCCGGCCCCGGCTGGGCTTGAGGCCGACCGCACCGCAGGCGGCGGCCGGGATCCGGACCGAGCCGCCGCCATCGCTGCCCAGGGCCCCGGCGGCCAGTCCGGCCGCGACCGAAGCAGCCGCCCCGCCGCTGGAACCCCCGGCGCCGCGGCTGGGGTCGTAGGGGCTGCGTGCGGTGGCGTGGGCCGTCTCCGTGTAGGAGGAGCAGCCGAACTCGGCCGCCGTGGTGGTACCCAGCAGCACGCCGCCCGCCGCCCGGAGGGCGCCGACCACGGCGGCGTCCGCCGCAGCGGTGCGGTCGTCGAAGGCGGCGGAGCCCGCGGTGAACGGCAGTCCTTCGACCGGCCAGGTGTCCTTCACCGACAGCGGCACGCCGAGTAGCGGCGGCAGCCCGGTGTCGTCCCCCCTTCCGGCGGTGGCCAGCCGGGCCTCGGCCGCACGGGCGGCGCGGTGGGCGCCGGGCGCATCGACCGTGCGGTAGGCGCCCAGCACGCCGTCCAGTTCCTCGATCCGGCGCAGGTGGTGGTCGACCAGTTCGGTCGGTGAGACGGTGCGCTCGCGGACCGCCGCGGCCTGTTCGGCCAGCGTCAGGTCATGGAGGTCAGACATGATCACTCTCCCCAAGTAGTCCTAGTCCTCAGGTCCTCAGCTCCTCTGAGGACTTCAGCCTAGGGGCAGGCCAGACCCCGTGGCAAGGCAAGCCTTACTCGACGGGATTCCGGCCTCGGTAACGGTCGCGGTGAAACGACGGCTCCCCGGTGGCGGGGCCTCGGCGGCTGCACAGGGCGCACCAGCCCTTGGGCTCGAAGAGTCAGCGCAGTGGGCGGAACGTGTCGCCGTGGATCCAGGCCTCGGGATTCTCGTACCGGTCGATGTGGCCGCCCGGTGGACGTTCACGTCGCGGATGTCGGCGCAGAACCGCGCGCCGCCGCTCCTGAAGATCTCCACGCGCTCCTCGGGCGTCTCGGCGCCGGGCGAGGAGTCGCCGAGCAGGAAGGTGAAGCCGGCCGGGGCCCGGACGTAGGGTTCGCGGTCGTCGACGGGCACCGGCGGGTAGAGGCTGGCGTTCTTGTAGGCGCGGATCGAGGAGCCGATCGCCTGGTTGACCCAGTAGATGGTGACGAAGGTGAGGATGTCGTCGGCGGGCCATTCGGCTTCGAAGTCGGCGTTGCGGCCGCTCCAGGCGGACCAGCGCTTGAGGATCCAGCCGAGCAGGCCGTCCGGCGAATCGCCGCTTTGTTGACGAACCATGAGTTGATGTCACCTGACAGCGACTGCCGGATATCCGTGCGATGCCGCCCGGCAGCCCGGTCGACCCAATTCCTGGCGGACGTCGTCGCGGGACCACGGAAAGCCGTCCGACGCCGGGCCAGCCGGCGGTCCATACCGGCGCCGGCACGGACACCGACACCTCGCCGGACAACCCGGCCGCAGCGACTGAAGCGACCGAAGCGACCGAAGCCACGGGTCGGCCGGCGGCGCGGTGGCGGCCGGCCCGGCCAAGGACGTCCAGGGCGAGATCGGCGGTGGCGAAGGTCCGGGGCCGGCCGAGGGCACCCGCGACGAACCGGCCGGGCTTTCCGTCCTGGCGCTCGACGGTGCCCCAGCCGACCGGCCCCCACGGGCTCTCGGGCAGCCGGGCGGTCCCGCCCACGGCCGTGGAAGTCGGCGGGCACGGCCGCCCGAGGGCCCGGTCGGCCGGTGCGCCGCCCGTCATGAGGGCGAATCGTCCAGCCGGATCACCGCTCGGCCGGCACTCCCGGTTCGGAGGCTCCGGCCGGGGCTCCGCGCGAACCGAGGAGCTGCGCCACCGGATCGGCGCTGCCCGAGGCGCTCAGCTCCTGTACCAGCTCGCAGTTCCTGGCGATCCTGCTGGAGACCCACTCGCGCAGCCACTCGGACAGGTGCGGAAGCGGCAGGTCGGACGGGGCCAGCCCGGCGAGCACGCACCCGGTTGCCGCCGCTCCGCCGACGTTGACGACCACGTCCGGCAGGACGGTGTGGCCGGCCTCGCGCAGCAACCGGCGGGCCGGTGCGGTGCAGCTCAGGTTTCCGCCCTCGACTACCAGGCGGGCCCGGACTGCCGGCACCGCCTCCTCGTCGACCGCGGAGGCGGATGCCGCCAGCACCAGCACGTCGGCGTCGATGTGCAGCCATGCCTGCCCTGGCCCGTGGACCGTGACCCGGGCGGGCAGTCGGCTCCGGTCGATCGTGCCGTCGCTGCTGGTGAGGGCGGCGAGTTCGGCGACGGGCAGTCCGCGGTGGTCCTCGATGGTGCCCTGGACGTCGGCCACGGCCACCACCCGGTGGCCGTGGGCGGCCAGGTGACCGGCCACCGCGCGCCCGACGGTGCCGAAGCCCTGGATCGCGATGCGCTGCGGGGTCCGCGCACCGGAGGCCCGTAGGGCGCCGAGCACCGCGACGGCCACGCCGAAGCCGGTGATGTCGGCCATGTGGTCCCACAGTTCGGCCCAGCCGACCGTGAGGCGGGTGGTGCCGGGGCGGCGGGTGACGTCGTACCCGGCGGCCTCGAAGGCCAGCTGCCGGTCGGCGTAGGTGGTGCCCTGGTCGCACCCCAGGTACACACCGCCGTGCAGCAGCGGGGCCGCGGCACGGCCGAACCCCCGCATCACCGCCTGCCGCTCGACGGTGGCGCCCGGATCGGGTGCGATGCCGGCCTTGGCGCCACCGATGGGCAGGCCGACCAGCGCCAGCTTGTGGGTCATCGCCCTGGCGAGCCCGGTCAGCTCCTGCTCGGTCACGGTCCGGGTCATTCTGGTGCCGCCCATGGCCAGGCCGTCGACCATGGAGTCGACGACGACCCAGCCTCGGGCCTGGCACCGCGGGAGGTTCAGGGTGGTGGAGAGCATGGGTTCGGTCACCCGGCGCGCACCGTGCGGTGCGAGTGTCCGGTTCATCGCGCGCCGTCCTCCGGGACGGACCGCAGGCGCAGGCTGCGGGGGCGCATGTCGGTCCACACGCGTTCGATGTGCGCGAGGCATTCGTCCTTCGCACCCCGGACACCGACCTCGTGCCAGCCCGCCGGCGACTCGCGGTCGGCGGACCAGATCGAGTACTGCTCCTCGTCATTGACGACGACCTTCCACTGCTCGGGTGCTTCGCTGGTCATGCCGTTACCTCCAGATGTCGGTGGTCGGGGGTCCGCCGGGCGGCGGACGGGTGGAGCCGGTTCGCGGCCGGCGTCGAGACGGGCGTCGAGGCCGTCCAGCCATTCCGGCAGGCTGGCGGCGCGCAGGAGGCCTGTCCCGATGAGCACACCGGCGAAGCCCTCCCTGAGCAGGCGGGCGGCGTCGTCGGGGCAGCGGATGGCCCCGGCACTCACCGGACAGCGGGTGCCGCTGCTCAGCACTGCGGGCAGGAGCGTCGAGCTTCGCCCGAGGTCGCCCGCGCCGCGTTCGCGGGTGGTGATGTCCTTGTTGTTCACCGCGACCACGCACTCCTCGGCGCGTGGCACGCGGCTGATCTCCTCCTCGGTGGTGACCTCGACGAACGGCGTCAGGCCCAGGCGCAGGCCGAGGTCGACCAGATGGCCCAGGGTGGCGCGCGGCAGCAGCGCGGCGGTGAGCAGGATCGCGGACGCACCGCTCTCGCGGGCCTGGTGCAGTTGGCTCCGGCGGGTGATGAAGTCCTTCTGCAGCACCGGCAGGTCCGTCGCTTCCACGACCTCGCGCAGCAGGTCCCGGGTGCCGCCGAACCACCGCCCGGTCACCACGGACAGGCAGGGTGCGCCGACGTCCTGGTAGTCGGCGACCAGACGTGCGGCCGATCTGTCACCGAACAGGTCGTGCCCTGCGGCGTCCTGACGCTTGAGCTCCATGATCACCGGTCGGCGGGCGTCCAGCAGCGCCTCGATGAACTCGGCCGTCATCCGGCCGCCCCGGTGCCGTCCGTCACTCGCCAGCCGCGCCGCACAGCCGTGACCCGGTCGGTGCTCAGCCGTCCGTCGAGGTCCCTGGCCGCCGTGTCCACGTCGATGCCCAGGAACAGCGGGTGGTCCACCACCGCCCGGTAGTCCTCCCGGTTGTCGGCCGAGATGCCGCCGGCCAGCAGGAAGGGCCGCGAGAGGCGGTCCGCGATCTCGATGACGGCCCCGCAGTCCGCCGG
The DNA here is from genome assembly GCF_042801945.1 of Kitasatospora sp. NPDC057542. Classification (NCBI taxonomy): domain Bacteria; kingdom Bacillati; phylum Actinomycetota; class Actinomycetes; order Kitasatosporales; family Streptomycetaceae; genus Kitasatospora; species Kitasatospora sp. NPDC057542. The sequence goes on along the minus strand of NZ_JBHVFE010000054.1, from coordinate 20,029 downwards.
TCCCCCGGTACTGCCGATCCGGCCGTCCCCGGCCACCGCGTCCAGCAGGAAGAGGTCCGTTCCCGCCCGCTCGTACGCCGCGATCAGGGACCGCTCCGCGCGGTTGTCCGTACCGAGGTGCAGCACCTTGACCACGTTGAGGTCCGTGGTGCTCTTCAGGACGCGGACCAGGCCCGGCGGCTGGTAGCCGTGCAGCTGGACCCACCGCACCCGGGCCGCGGCCGTCGCCGCGCGCAGTACCTCGGCGTCTTTGAGGAAGGTCACGAGGACCGGATGCAGTCGCGCCGTTCGGTGTACCGCGGCCGCGAGCACGGATAGTTGACGGAGCGTAAGTTCCGCGTGACCCCCTGGAACGCCGTGCCACAGGCCGACGAGGTCGACTCCGGTACTGTCGAGCGATGCCACGTCCTCAGCCGAGGCGGCTCCGCAGATCTTGACCAGCATCAGGCGTCACAACCCCAACATGACGGCGATGCGGTTGCGTTGGATCTCCGACGTACCCGAGTAGATCGGGCCGGCGACCGCGTCGCGCAGGTCCTTCTCCAGTCCGTACTCGGCCAGGTACCCGCTGCCGCCGAAGATCTGCACGGCGGCCAGTGCGGAGGAGAGGTTGCTCTCGCTGGCGAGCAGCTTGCTGACGGCGATGTCCTTCGTGACGTTCTCGCCCTCCGTCAGCCGAACCGCCGTGTCGTAGAGCCATTTCCGCGCGGTGTCCAAGCCGATCCCCATCTCCACGATCTTGTGGGAGATCGACTGGTACGAGCCGATCGGCTTGCCGAACTGGACACGTTCCTTGGCGTACTCGACGCAGCGGTCGAGCCGGTACCGCATCTGCCCGGTGTTGATGACGAAGGAGCAGAGGATCTCCCACTTCATCACGTGGTCCAGGACCAGGAACCCGGATCCGACCCGGCCGATCACGGCGGATGCGGGGATCCTGCAGTCGTCGAAGTGCAGTTCGCTCAGCGGCGCGGTCCGCAGCCCCATGGTGGCGAGGGGTGCCCCGATGACGAGCCCCGGGGTGTCCCGCTCCACGACGAAGGCGGTGATGCCGAGCGGGCCGCCGTTCGGGTGGGTGCGCGCGTAGACCACGAACACGTCGGCCACCGGGCCGTTGGTGACGAAGGACTTGCCGCCCCGCAGCACGAAGCCGTCGTTCTCGCGGGTGGCCGTGGTCCTCATCGCCAGCGCGTCGGAGCCGCTCTCGGTCTCGCTGATCGCGTGCGCCCCGATCGACTCTCCCGAGCAGATCCCCGGCAGGTGGCGCGCCTTGAGCTCCGGCGAGCCGAACCGTTGCAGCGGGACTCCGACGCCGACCAGGTGGGTGGCGACCGAGAAGTTCAGTCCGCCGTCACGGCACCCGGTGCCGAGTCGTTCGAGCACGTGCATGGTGGTGAGCAGGTCCTGGCCCAGCCCGCCCCACTGCTCGTCGAACGGCAGGCCGAGGATTCCGGACCGCTGGATCAGCTTCCACTTGTCCCACGGGAAGGCGCCTTCGGCGTCCCCTTCGAGATGGCCGGAGCTGAGCTCCTCGCACCACTGGGCGATCCCCTCGCCCAGGGCGATCTGGTCGGCGTTCCACCTGATCATCCGTCGGCCCTGTCAGTACTCGGAGAATTCGGCTGAGTCCAGGTCGTGGCGTTCGTCGCCGCGCAGCGCGGGCGAGAACACGCACACCAGGCGGAGGTCCTCGTCCGGGCTCGCGATCAGGAAGTGGGCGTCGTTCCGGTCGAGCGCGTACAGCGTGCCCGGTTCGAGCGGGTGGGACGTGCCGTCGGTGTCCACGACCTCGCCCTTCCCCTCGATGCAGTAGCAGGCCTCCAGGTGGCGGCGGTACTCCAGCCGCGACTTGGTGCCGGCGCGGACGGTGGTGTCCGTCATCGTGTAGCCCAGGCCGTCGGATTCGAGCAGGAACCTGCGGCTGAGCCCGTTGCCCCAGTCCACGGTCGTCACCTCGGCAAGGTGTCGGACGATCATCGGATGTGCCTCCTAGCGGCTTGGTGAATACGGCGAAATCGTGCGTACGAAGGTGTGGAACTCCTCGACCACGTCGGCCCCTTCGGCGAGGGCGTGCTCGATCCGGGCGACCCCGGCGCTGCCCACGACCGCGGCGTCGGCGCCGAGGCCGTGCAGCAGGTCGATGTCCGCCCGGGAGCGGACGCCGAACCCGACGGCGATCGGTACGGAGGCTGTCCTGCGCAGCGCGGCCAGCGCGGCGGCCAGCTCCTGGTGGTCGGCCGTGAGCCTGCCGCCGCTGCGGCCGTAGTGGGCCACCAGGTACAGGTACGCGGTGGCGCACTCGGCGGCCGCGGCCTTCACCTCGGCCGCCGACGCGGCGTAGCAGGTGGCGACCAGGGGCAGCCCCGCCTCCCGCACCGCTTCGAGGCAGTCGTCCCGTAGCCGCGGCGGCAGGCCGTGGACCAGCAGCCCGTGGAGGCCCGCGTCGGCGACCCGCCGGACGAAGCCGGGCACGGTCAGGTCCCTGACCGTGTGGCTCCAGTCGGCCAGCAGCGCCACCCGCAGGTGGCGCAGCCGGGGCAGGACCCCGCCGAGGAAGTCGAGCACCTCGCCGAGTCCGACGCCGTCGGCCAGGGCCCGCTGCGCCGATCGGCGGATGACCGGCCCGTCGGTGACCGAGTGGGGAAAGGGCACCGCCAGCTCCAGGCAGTCCACCCGGCAGTCGTCGAGCATCCGTATGACGTCGGCCAGGACGGGCAGCGGGGGGTCTCCGGCGTTGAGGAACACCGCCAGGCCGGGCCGGTCCGGTGGCCGGCGGGCGAAGAACCCGCTCACCGCACACGCACCGTAGCCACCGCACGGCGCACCGGGTGCGCACGCAGGCGGTCGACGAGCTCGCGGGCGGCGCCGCCGCGGAGGGCGTCGTCGGCCGCCCGGATCGCCTCCGGCCACCCGCCGATCAGGCCGCTCGCGACGGCCAGTGCGGCGGCGTTCAGGCAGACGGTCCGCGTCGCGAGAGCCGTCCCCTGCCCGGAGAGCACGCCGAGGAAGTGGTCGACCACGTCCTCTCCTCCTGCGGCCGGCCGCAGTTCGGCGATCGCGCCGGTCCCGGGAGCCTCGGTCGGCAGCCGGATCGCGTCGCTGCCGTCATTGGTGAGGACGAGGTTGTCGACGGAGCTGACGAGCTCGTCGATTCCCAGCTCGTTGGAGCACAGCCAGATCCTCCGCTCGGCGACGGTGGCGGCGACCTGGCCCAGCGTCCGCAGCAGCGAACGGTCCGAGACGCCGACGAGCTGGGCGGAGACCGGCACCGAGGCCAGGAAGGGGCCGACGGAGTTGATGAACCCGCCGATCATCCGCAGGTCCATCGGCACGATGCTCCGGGCCAGCAGCGCCACCTCCCGGGGGTAGACGAAGTTCCCCGGGAAGGCGATGCCGAAGCGTTCCAGCTGGGCCTCGGTCCGCTCGTACGAGGTGGTCCTTTCGATGCCGAGACGGTCGAGCAGGTCGTGGGAGCCACAGGTGCTCGTGTAGGCGCGGGACCCCGTCTTGACGACGCGGACGCCCAGGGCCGCGGCAAGGAACGCCGCCGCCGTGGAGATGTTGAACGTGGCCGGCCCGCCTCCGGTGCCGACGATGTTGGCCGTGCCGTCCAGCCGCGCGGCGATGGCCGGCCGTCGCTCGTCCAGCGAGCGGAGCATCGCGACCAGCGTGTCCCGATCGGGCATCCGGGTGGACAGCGAGGACAGCAGCGCCACCGTCTCGCCGGAGCGGAGGGCGCCGTCACGCAGCTGGTCCCAGAAGGACCCCCACAGCTCCTGGTCGACGGCGCGGTCCCGGCGGATCAGCGCTCGCAGCACCTCGTGCATGACTAGTGGGCGTCCGTCCGGTGCAGCTGGGCCTGGTCGATGAACCTGCTGATCGAGCCGACGGAGCGGAAGCTGTCCGGGTCGAGGTCGAACTCCTCGACGCGCACGTCGAAGCGGTCCTCCAGCCAGGCGATCGTCTTGAGCAGGCCGAGGCTGTCGATGACCCCGCCGTCCACGAGGTCGTAGTCGGAGTCCAGCTCGTTCGCGCCGACGTCCGGCAGGAACTCCTCGATGATGAACTGGGTGACTACCGCGGTGTGTTTCACGTGGCCGTTCCTTCGGTGGGCTGGGACGGGGAGCAGGCGCGCTCGATGGGCGTGCGGTCGATCTTTCCGGTGGACGTCCTGGGCAGCGGGTCGTCCACGATCAGCAGGGTCGAGGGGACGGCGGTGAGCGGGAGGCGTTGTGCGCAGTGCCGACGCAGCGCCAGCGAGTTCAGCCGGCTGTCCGGGGCGCGGCGGACCACGCTCCGCAGCAGGCGACCGGCCACCGGGTCGGGCACGGCCACCACGGCCGCCTCGACGACGTCGGGATGGTCGAGCAGCACCTGCTCGACCTCGTGGGTGTTGACCCGCGTGCCGCGGACCTTGACCTGGTGGTCGTTCCGGCCTTCCAGGGTGATGCGGCCGTCCCGGTCACGCCGTACGAGGTCGCCGCTGCGGAAGTAGCGCCGCGTCTGCCCGTCGTGGTGGTGGGTCGCGAACCTGTCCGCGTCCTGGTCCCGGTCCAGGTAGCCGTCGGTCTGGAAGGGCGTCGCGACGTGCAGTTCGCCGGTTCCCGGCCCGGTCACGATCCCGCCGTCGGCGTCGACGATCACCGCGTGGACTCCGGGCAGCGGACGTCCGATCGGCACCGGGCCGTCCGCCGGCTCGGTGCCGTCGACCTCGTGCAGGAAGCTGTCGTTGGTCTCGGTGCAACCGTAGACGTTGTGGAGCCGCGCGCCGGGGAACAGGTGCGGAAGCTCGGCCAGGCAGCGGGCGGGCATGCTGTCGCCGGTGAAGACGACGTGCTCGACGGTGTCGAGCCGCCGGCCGCTCTGCGCGGTCGCGTCGACCAGCAGCCGGTAGAACATCGGTACGGCCTGGACGAGTTGGACCTCGTGGCGGGACACCAGGTCCAGCAGGTGGCCGGGGTGGGTGGCCCGGGCCGGATCGACCAGGACGACGCGGCCGCCGCACTTGAGCGTGGTCCAGATGTCCAGCAGGCACAGGTCGAAGGTGAGCGGGGCGTAGTTGAGGACCGTCGTTCCCCGACGGATGCCGAACCGCTCGCCGGCCCAGGTGGTGAAGCGGTCCACCGCGCCCGTGCTCAGTGGCACGATCTTCGGCCGCCCGGTGGAACCGGAGGTGGTGAACATGAAGGAGACGTCGGCGGGTTCCGTACCGCGCGGCGCCTTCGGTTGCGCCGGCCGGTCCGGGACGTCCGGGGCGTCCGGCCCGGGCGCCCGGGGGTCCTCCGGTGACAGGACGTGCCGGATTCCGGCCCGCTCGGCCAACGCGTGAGAGGTTCTCCCCTCCGGCGTGGGCGCCGGCAGCAGCAGGAAGCGCCGCCCTTCCAGCAGGCAGGCGAGCACCAGGGCGATCGTCGAGGGCGACTTGGCGGCCAGGATGCCGAGCGGCTCGTCGCCGTCCGGGGCGAGCCGGGCGATCCGGAGGCGCTCCCGCTCCGCCGACTGGTGGAGTTCACGGTAGGTCGTCTCCGTTCCGTGCCATACCAGCGCCGGATCACCGGGGTGGCTTGTGGCGTGCGAGACGAATGAACCCACCAGGCTCTGCTGCTGCATCATGACGTCTCCGAGTTCATGCAACGGGGTGGGCTCTATAGACAACGGATGAGTTCATGCAACGGGTTCACCGATCTCATTCGGAACAATGAAGGGCCGACACGAAAGGGGCCCATCCGGCCGCCCTCCTGGCGAAAGAAGAATTATCACGTGCTGCCAGTCCACGGAAGTAGGGTGCTCGATCAGCACCATGACGGCACGTCAGAGAGGGTGTCGAAGTCGGCCGCGCAGATGCTAGCCGTCGAGCGTGTTCAATCTACATAAGGATTGCCGCGGGCTGGCGTAAAGATTGTCCTGATGCCTGCGACCCTCTTCTCTGTCTTGCGGAGTGAGACGGGAGCTGCCTAGTATCCGCCGTACTGTTCGCGAATCAGCGAATCGGCGAGGGGATTTCCGGGGCGATTTAGCGTTCCCGATCGCCGTGAAAGGTGGATCCGTCATGCCTGGCTCCGACCGGAGCGCGTACGCTCCGACCCTGTTGTCCTTCGCCCAGCAACGGCTGTGGTTCCTCGATCGGCTGCGGCCGGGTCGGCCGGACCACAACGTCCCGACCGCGGTCCGCCTGCGTGGCCGGCTGGACCAGGAGGCGCTCGTCCGGGCGCTGACCGAAGTCGTGCGGCGCCACGAGGTGTTGCGCGGCAGGATCGTCGACTCCGAGCACGGCCCGTGCCACGTCACGGAGCCGGTCGAGAGCTTCGTGCCGACGGTCACCGATCTGACGCACACCCCGGCCGAGCAGGCCTGGCAGCGGGCCCGGGAGCTGGTGGCCGCCGATCTGGCGACCCCCTTCGACCTCGGGACCGCCCCGAAGCTGCGCGCCAGGCTGATCCGCATCGCCTCCGACGACCACCTGCTGGTCCTGGTGATCCATCACATCGCCTGCGACGGCTGGTCGTTGCCGGTGCTGTGGCAGGAGTTCTCCGCCGGATACGGCGCCGCCGTCGACGGCCGGCCGATCGCCCTGCCGGACCTGCCCGTCCAGTACGCCGATTTCGCGGACTGGCAGCGGAGCCACCGGACCGGAACGGCACTGCAAGGACAACTCGCCTACTGGCGCGAGCACTTGGCCGACCTGAGCCCGTCGGTGCTCCCGACGGATCGGACGCGCCCCGCGGTGTGGTCAGGCCGGGGCGACCAGGTCGAGATCGAGATCCCCGCGGAACTCGCCGACCGGATACGAGCACTGGGGCGCGCCCACGAGGTGACGCCGTTCATGACGCTGCTGGCCGCCTTCCAGGTCCTGCTCGCGCGCTGCACGGGACAGGCCGACGTGACGGTGGGGACGCCGATCTCCGGGCGGACCAGGATCGAGGTGGAGCCGCTGGTCGGCTTCTTCGTCAACACGCTCGTCCTGCGCACCGACCTGTCGGGCGACCCCGGCTTCACCGACGTGCTCGCCCGGGTGCGGCGGTGCGCGGTGGAGGCGTACGCCCACCAGGACGTCCCCTTCGAACAGCTGGTGCAGGAGCTGCGGCCCGAACGCGACCTCGGCCAACACCCGCTGTTCACCGTCATGTTCCAGCTGGAGGATCCGCCCGCGCTCCCGTCCGGCCTTCCGGGGCTGGAGGTGAGTGACCATCAGATACCGAACGACGTGGCGAAGTTCGACATCGAGATCTCCCTGACGGACCCCGGCGACCGCCTCACCGGCGTCATCCGCTACGCCGCCGACCTCTTCGACCGCGACACGGTGCGGCAGCTCTCCGAGGGCTTCAGGGCGCTGCTCGACCACCTCGTCGCTGCTCCCGAACGGCCGGTATCGGCGTGGGAGACCCCTCCCGGCCTCCGGGTGAGCCCCGCGGCTCCCGCCGCTCCCGCCGTGCGCCCTGCGGCCCCGCGGCCCGATGCCGACCGGGCCGGCGCTCCCGCCGCCGGGACCGAGACCGAGACCGAGCTCCTCGTACTGGAGACCTGGGCCGAGGTCCTCGGCGTCACCCCGGACGGCGTGCACAGCGACTTCTTCGAGCTGGGCGGCCATTCGCTCCTCGCCTCGAAGGTCATGTCCCGACTCGGCCGGGCGCTCGACCTCGAACTGCCGGTCGTCCTGCTCTTCTACCACCCGACCGTCGCCGAACTCGCCGGCGGCATCGACGCGGCGCTGCTGGCGGACCTCGGCGCCGCCGAGGCGGAACCGCTCCCCGCCGGAAAGGCCCGTCACCCGTGAAGGCACAGCACAGTCGACCCGAGCCCGGCCAGCCGACCGGTCCCACACCGGCCACCACGCGGGCCCTGCTCGACCAGCGCGTCCGCGCGGCCCGGAACAGGGCCGTCGAGGGAGAGCCGGAGGCCGCGGTCCCACCCCGCCCGGCGGGTGCGCGGGTGACGTCGTTCACCCAGGAACGCATGTGGCTGGTCGAGCGGCTGTCCGACGGCCCCGCGCTGTACAACGTCCACGAGGTCTTCCGGCTGCGCGGCCCGCTGGACGTGGCCGCCCTCGGCCACAGCCTCACCGAGCTGGTGCGGCGCCACGAAGTCCTGCGCACCGCCTTCCCCGAGGAGGACGGGCGCCCCGTCCCCTCGGTGGAGCCGGCCCGGCCGATCGGCCTGCCCGTCACGGACCTGCGGGCCGAGCCCGCGGAACGCCGGACGCGGCTGGCCCTCGACCTCGTCCACTCCGAGGTCCTGCGCCCCTTCGACCTGGCCACCGCCCCGCTGCTGCGCGCGTCACTGCTGAGGGTCGACGAGGACGAGCACGTCCTGGTGGTGGTCGTCCACCACATCGCGGTCGACGGCTGGTCGATGCCGCTGCTGTGGGACGACCTGTCGGCGATGTACCGGAGCCGGCTGGAAGGCCGCGAGCACGAGCTTCCCCCCTTGCGGCTCCAGTACGCGGACTTCGCCCACTGGCAGCGGGCCCGGCTCTCCGGCGACCGCCTGCAGCGCCAACTGGACTACTGGAGCGCACAGTTGTCCGGGCTGTCGCCGCTGGACCTACCCACCGACCGTCCGCGCGGACCGGTCCGCGCGGGCCGGGGCGAGCGGATCACCTTCACGGTGCCCGAGGAGCTGGCCGGGCGCTTGCGGCTGCTGGGCCGGCGGCACGGCGCGACGATGTTCATGACGCTGCTCGCCGCGTTCCAGGCCCTGCTCGCCCGCTACAGCGGGCAGTCCGACGTGGCGGTCGGCACGCCGGTCGCGGGCCGCACCCGTCCGGAACTCGACCCGCTGGTGGGCTCGTTCATCAACACCGTGGTCCTCCGCACCGACCTCGCGGACGACCCGAGCTTCGCCGAGCTGCTCGACCGGGTCCGCCGGACCGCCCTGGACGCCTACGCGCACCAGGACGTGCCGTTCGAACGGCTGGTGCAGGAGCTGCGGCCGGCCCGCGGCCTCGACCGCAACCCACTGTTCCAGGTGATGTTCGCCGGCCTGTCCGACCCGACCGCCTCCCTCCGGCTGGTGGGGACGGAGGTCGAACAGATGGAGGTCGACAACGGCACGGCGAAGGTCGACCTCAGCCTGGTGATAGCCGACCGGCCGACCGGCACGGACGGGGCTGCCGGGGCGACCGGCACGACCGGGACCGTGGCCTTCGACACCGGTCTGTTCGACCGCGCGAGCGTGGAGCGCCTGGTCGGCCACTACCTCCGGCTGCTGGACGCCGCGGCCGGCGATCCCGACCGTCCCGTCTCACGCCTGGACCTGCTCACCGAGGCCGAGCGCGAAGCGCTGCTGGTGGCCGCCAACGCCACCGACGAACCCTTCCCCACCGACCTCTGCGTGCACGAGCTGGTCGAGGAGCGGGCCCGGCTGACCCCCGACGCGGTGGCGGTCCGCTGCGGAACCGAGCGGCTGACCTACCGGGAACTCGACCGCCGGGCCAACCGGTTGGCCCGGTACCTGCGAGCCCGGGGAGCACGGCCGGAACGCCTGGTCGGCGTCTGCCTGCCGCGCTCGGCGGACCTGGTCGTGGCCCTGCTGGCCGTCCTCAAGTCGGGTGCCGCCTACCTGCCGCTGGACCCGGACCTCCCGGCGCAGCGCATGTCGTTCATGCTTGCCGACGCCGACGTGCCGCTGCTGCTCACCCAGCGCTCCCTGGCCGACCGGCTGCCGCGGCACGGCGCCGAGATGGTGTGGCTGGACGCCGAGGCCCCGCTCGTCGCGGCCCTGCCCGAAGACCGGCTGCCACCGCTCGCGACGCCCGCCAACCTGGCGTACTCGATCTACACCTCCGGTTCGACCGGCCGCCCCAAGGCCGTGCTGGTTCCGCACGCGGGCGTGGTCAACTACCTGGTGGTCCGCGGCCGACAGCTGGACCTCGGCGGGGCCGACGTCGTCGCCTCGGTGGCCTCGATCTCCTTCGACGTCATCGTCCCCCAGGTGCTCATGCCGCTGGCCTGGGGTGCCGCCGTGGTGATCGCCCCGTCGGAGGTCGCGGTCGACGGCCCGCGCCTGACGGAGATGATGCGCCAGTTCGGCGTCACCACGCTCATGGCCACACCGGCCACCTGGCTGCTGCTGCTGGACGGCGGCTGGCAGGGCGGCCGGTTCCAGGCGATCTGCGTGGGCGAACCGCTGCAGCCCGCCCTGGCCCGGCGGCTCCTCGACCGGGTCTCCACGCTGTGGAACGGCTACGGTCCCACCGAGGCGTCCGTCGGCTGTGTCACCCGGCGCGTGGACGCCGACCGGGACCTGACCCGGCCGGGAGGGTCCGTGCCGATCGGCCGGCCGCTCGGCAACCTCCGGATCTACCTGCTGGACCCGGCCGGCGCCCCGGTGCCCGTCGGCGTCCCGGGGGAGATCCACATCGGCGGGGTCGGCGTCACCCGCGGGTACGCCAACCGGCCGGGGCTGACCGCCGAGCGCTTCGTGCCCGACCCGTTCGGCCCGGCCGGCGGCCGGCTGTACCGGACCGGCGACCTGGCGCGGTACCTGCCGGACGGCAGTCTCGTCTTCCTCGGCCGCACCGACGAGCAGGTGAAGATCCGGGGGTACCGCATCGAGCTGGGCGAGATCGAGGCCGCGCTGTGCGCCCAGCCCGGTGTCGCCAGGGCCGCGGTGACGGTGCGGGGCGGCGGGACGGACGCCGAACTGGCCGGCTACCTGGTGTGGCAGGACCGCCCCGGTGACCTGACGGTCCTGCGGCGCTCCCTGCGCGAGACCCTGCCCGAGTTCATGGTGCCCACGACGCTGACCGCGCTCGACCGGATCCCCCTGACCACGAACGGCAAGGTGGACCGCGGGGCCCTGCCCGAGCCCGCCCGCCACGGCCACGAGGCCGGTGCGCTACCGCCGCGGGACCTGCCGGAACTCCTGATGACCAGGATCTGGGAGCGCGTGCTGGGCACCCCGAAGGTCGGCGTCCGGGACGACTTCTTCGCGCTGGGCGGGCACTCCCTCAGGGCGGTCGAGCTCGTGGAGGCGATCCGGCGGGAGTGGGGGGTCACCGTGCCGCTGAACACGGTGTTCCGCCACCCCACCGTCGAGGGGCTGTGCGCGGAACTGCCCAACGCGTCGCGGGCCCTGCGCCGGCTGGTCGTTCCGCTGGCCGAAGGGGACCGCCGCAGGGCGCCGCTGATCCTGGTGCACCCGCAGAGCGGCGACGTGTGCTCCTTCCTCCACCTGGCCGGACACCTCACCGAGCACCTCACCGAGCGCCTCACCGAGCACCTCACCGAACAGCACGCCGAACCCCTCGCCGGCGCCCGGCCCGTCTACGGCCTGGAGGCCGTCGGCTACAACACCGACGAGCCGCCCCTGGCCACCGTCGAGGAGCAGGCGCGGCGCTACCTGCGGGAGCTGCGGTCCGTCCTGCCCGACGGCCCGTACCTGCTGGCCGGCTGGTCCTTCGGCGGGCTGGTCGCCTTCGAGATGGCCCGCCTGCTGGAGGAGCAGGGGAACCCCCCGGGATTCCTCGGGATCATCGACGTCGGAGCGCCCGCGCCCACCGGTGGATCCACCGACGGGTCAGGCGGGGACCTCCACGAGCTCGACGAGCAGGACGCCCTCTCCCTGCTGCTCCACGACGCGCACGACCGTGAGCGCCTTCCCCCTCGCGTGCGCACCGAACAACTGCGGCGCATGGCACGGGTCTTCACCACCAACGGCGGCGCCGCCCGGCGCTACCGGTCGGCGGCGCGGCTGCGGACACCGATCCACCTGTTCACGAGCGCGCAGACCCACCCCGAACTCGCCGGCCCGGTCGTGGTCCCCGCCCGGTGGCGGGACCGCACCCGGGGGGCGTTGAGCGTGGTCGAGGTCCCCGGCAACCACCACGACATGCTGTCGCCGCCGCACGTCGGACCCTTCGCCGACGCGCTGTCGGCCATCCTGGAGGAGCTCGGATGAGCGACGGACACGAGTTGCCGCTGTCATCGGCGCAGTCCGGCATCTGGTTCGCCCACCACCTGCGGCCCGGCAGCCCGGCCTACAACACCGGCGAGTACGTGGACATCCCCGGGCCGATCGACCCGGAGCTGTTCGAGGCGGCCGTGCGGCGCGTGGTGGACGAGACCGAGTCCCTGCGCGTCCGCCTCACCGAGGGCGCCGAGGGCCCCCGGCAGGTCGTCACCCCGTCGCCCGACTGGTCGATGCACCACGTCGACCTCACGTCGACACCGGATCCGCTGCGGGCGGCCGAGCGCTGGATGCACGCCGACCTGTCCACCCCGGTCGGGCTCACCAGGGACCCGCTGTTCCGCCAGGCCCTGTTCGCCATCGCGCCGGACCGCTTCCTCTGGTACCAGCGCGTCCACCACATCGTGGTCGACGGCTTCAGCATGTCGCTCATCGCGCGCCGCGTCGCCAAGACCTACACCGGACTGGTCGAGGGCAGGGGCGGGGCAGGGCCGGCCTTCGGGCCGCTGAGCCTCCTACTGGCGCACGACGCCGCCTACCGCGCGTCGGAACAGCCCGGACAGGACCGGGAGTTCTGGGCGGCCCGGCTGGCCGGCCGGCCGGATCCCGTCAGCCTCGCCAGCCGCTCGGCGCCCGCCTCGGACGGCTTCCTGCGCCGTACCGGCAGCCTCGACGCGCCCACCCTGGCCGCGCTGCGGCGGGCCGCGCGACCCGCCGGGGCGAGCTGGCCCACCGCCTTCACCGCGACGGTCGCCGCGTACCTCCACCGCCTCAGCGGCGAACGGGACATCGTGCTCAGCATGCCGGTGACCGGGCGCACCGGCTCCGCCGCGCCGGCCGTACCCGGCATGGTGGCGAACGTGGTGCCGCTGCGGCTGCGCGTCCACCCGGAGCAGGGGCTGTCCGCACTCGCGCGACAGGTGGCCGAGGAGGTCGCCGCCCTGCGCCGGCACCAGCGCCACCGCAGCGAGGACCTGCGCAGGGAGCTGGATCCGGCAGGGTCGGAGCGGGTCCTGTTCGGGCCCGTCGTCAACATCATGTCCTTCTACTACCACCTGGACTTCGCGGGTGTCCGGGCCACCGTGCACAACCTGTCCAACGGGCCGGTCGAGGACCTCTCGTTCTCCGTCTACGACCGCTCCGACGGCACCGAGCCCCGGATCGACGTCGACGCGAACCCCGCGCTCTACACCGAGGCCGAACTCGCCGCCCACCAGCAGCGGTTCCTCCGCTTCCTGAACGCGGTGGCCTCCGCCGACCCGGACCGGCCGATCGGCCGGCCCGACCTCCTCACCCCCGAGGAGCGGCACCGGACCGTCGTGGCCGCCAACCGCACCACGCGGCCGCTGCCGCACCCGACGGTGCCGTCGGCCTTCGCGGCCGAGGCCGCGCGCAGGCCCGACGCGCCCGCTGTGGTGTGCGGGGAAACCACCCTGTCCTACGCGGAGTTGAACGCCCGGGCCAACCGGCTGGCCCACCGGCTCATCACCCTGGGCGTCCGCTGCGACAGCACGGTGGCCGTGCTCATGGAACGCTCCGTCGACGTGGTGGTGTCGGTCCTGGCGATCAGCAAGGCCGGCGGCGCCTACGTGCCGCTGGACACCCGGGCCCCGACGGCCCGCCTGCGCCGCGTCCTGGACGACACCGGGGCGGTGGTGCTGCTCACCCACCGGGCCACCCGGGACGACGCCCTGTCCCTCGGCACACCGGGTGTCGTCGTCGACGCCGACCCCGGCCTCGCCGACCAGCCGGCCACCGACCCCGTCGTGCCGCTACGCCCGGACCACCTGGCGTGCGTCCTGTACACCTCGGGCTCCACGGGCACGCCGAAGGGGGTGGCCCTGAGCCACCGCAACGTCATCAGCCTGACCGCGCAACGCTGTTGGCGCGAGGAGGACGGCCCGCGCGTCCTCGCGCACTCCCCGCACGCCTTCGACGCCTCGACCTACGAGTGGTGGGTGCCGCTGCTCAACGGGGGCCGGGTGGTCGTGGCCCCGCCCGGCGAGCTGGCGCTCGCGGACCTCCACCGGCTCATCGTCGACCACCGGGTCGGCGCGCTGTGGTTGACGGCCGGGCTGTTCCGGGTGTTCGCCGAGGAGTCCCCCGGCACGCTGGCCGGGGTCGGCCAGGTGTGGACCGGCGGCGACATCGTGCCGGCCGACGCGGTACGGCGCGTCCTGGCCCGGTGCCCGGACTCCGCGGTGGTCGCCGGGTACGGCCCGACCGAGGCCACCACGTTCACCACGCGCCGGGTGCTCCGCCCCGGCCAGGCCGTGCCCGACGTCGTCCCCCTCGGCCGACCGGTGGACAACAGGCAGGTGTACGTCCTGGACGAGGCGCTGTCGCCGGTGCCGCCGGGGGTGGCCGGCGTGCTGTACGTCGCCGGTGCGGGCGTGGCGCGCGGGTACCTGAACGACCCCCGCCGGACGGCCGGCCAGTTCGTGCCGTGCCCGTTCGGCGAACCGGGCGAGCGGATGTACCGAACGGGCGACGTGGTCCGCTGGAACGCCGAGGGGGAGCTGGAGTTCCTCGGCCGCGCGGACGAGCAGGTCAAGCTCCACGGCTTCCGCATCGAACTGGGCGAGATCGAGGCGGTCCTGGCCGGGCACCCCGCCGTCGCCCAGGCGACCGTGGTCGCCGGACCGGGGACCACTCCCGGCAGGCGTCTGATCGGCTACGTCGTCCCGGCCGGCGACGCGGGGCTCGACCCGGCGTCGGTGCGGGAGCACGCCGCCGCGGCGCTGCCGGACTACATGGTGCCCTCGGCGATCGTCACGCTCGACGCCTTTCCCCTGACGCCCAGAGGGAAGATCGACCGGGCCGCGCTGCCCGTCCCCGACCCCGCACCGGCACCGTCCGGGCCCGGGCCGCGAACCCCGGCGGAGCGGACGATGTGCGCGCTGTTCGCCGAGGTGCTCGGCCGGCCCGCGGTGGGCGTCGACGACGGTTTCTTCGCGCTGGGCGGCAACTCCCTGCTCGCGACCCGGCTGGTCAACCGGGTGCGGGTGAGGTTCGGCCGTGAACTCACCCTCGGCGCCCTGTTCCAGGCACCCACGCCGGCGCGCCTGGTCGAAGCACTCAAGGCGGCCCCGGACGCCGCGGCCGTCCCGGAACTCTCACCACGTACACGACTCTGAGCCCCTGACGGCGATCACAGGAAGCACCTCGGCATGGTCCACACCCTCTCCCAGCCCGACGAGACACCGGCACTACCCGAAACCCCGACCGCCGCAGCAACCCCGACGATCCCGGCGCTGGCGGTGTCCCAGGTCCGCCGGTACTACCGGCTCGTCGACGCCGGGGACGTACCCGCGCTGGTCGCCCTGTTCACCCCGGACGCCCGCTACCACCGCCCCGGCTACCGGCCCATGGTCGGACACGCCGAACTCGAACGCTTCTACCGCGACCAGCGGGTGATCCGCTCCGGCGTGCACACCCTGGCCACCGTGGTCACGACCGACGACGAGGTGGCGGTGCACGGCCTGTTCCGCGGCGTGCTGCACGACGGCGACGAGGTCGAGCTGCGGTTCGCGGACTTCTTCCGGATGACGCCGCAGGGCCGCATCGCCACGCGGGACACCTTCTTCCACGTGCCGGCGGTCTGAGCCGGTGGCCGCACCCGGTGGCACCGCGCACGGCGTGCCGCGCACCGGCCGCCACCGCGACCGCCCACCGAACAGCATCGACGGCCGCCACGGCGGCGCCGACGGCCCACGCGGTCGCGCGTTCAACCCCGACGGGGACACTTCAGCACAGGAAAGCGGGAAGCAGTTGACCAAGACGGTCCTCACCTCCGACATCCCGGCGTTCGTCGGCAGCGGACGGCCACCGTTCGACGCCCGGGCGATCCACGAGCTGGTCGCCGAACAGGCGGAGCGGGCCCCGCACGCGCCCGCCGTCACCTGCGACGGACGGACCCTGACCTACCAGCAGCTCAACGACCGCGCCCACCGGCTCGCCGGGCGGCTGCGAGCGACCGGACTGGCGCAGGAGGACGTCGTCGGCGTGCTGGTGCCGCGCTCGCCGGAGCTGATCGTGGCCCTGCTCGCCGTCCTCATCGCGGGCGGGGCCTACCTCGGACTCGAACCGGACGACCCGGCCGCCCGCCACGCGCTGCTGCTCAAGGACGCCCGCGCGGGCATGGTGATCACCGGGGAGGCCCTGCGGGAGCGGCTGCCCGGCACCGTCGTCACGGTGACGGAAGGCGGCCCGACGCAGGAGCCGGCCACCGGGCCGGCGGTCCCGGCCCGCCCCGGCGACCCGGACCGGCTCGCCTACGTCAGCTACACCTCCGGCTCGACCGGCGAGCCCAAGGGCGTCGGTGTGCCCCACCGGGCGATCGACCGGCTCGTCCGGGGCGCGGACTGGGTGGACGTCCGCGCCGAGGACGTCTTCTTCCACCTCGCGCCGGTCGCGTTCGACGCGTCCACGTTCGAGATCTGGACCCCCCTCGTCAACGGCTGCCGGCTGGTCCTCTTCCCCCCGGGCGCCATCACGCTGGAGCACGTGGCGCGCGTCGTCCGGGCCGAGCGCGTGACGGTCCTGCTGCTGACCACCGGGCTCTTCCACCAGATGGCGAGCTCCCACCCGGAGGCGTTCACCGACGTCCGGCACGTCCTCACCGGGGGCGACGTGGCCTCGCCGGGCCACGTCCAGCACCTGCTGGCCCGCCACCCGGGGCTGCTCTTCACCAACGGCTACGGACCGACCGAGAACACCACGTACACGACCTGCTGGACCAGCAGCACCCTCCCGGAGCTGCGGAGCGTGCCGATCGGCCGCCCGATCAGCGGCACCAGGGTCGCCGTGCTCGACGACGAGCTCAGGCCGGTGCCCGTCGGCGAGTGCGGGGAGCTGTACGTGGCCGGGGCGGGCCTGGCCCGCGGCTACCTGGACCGCCCGGCCGCGACGGCCGAACGGTTCCTGCCCGATCCGTTCGGCACCGAGCCGGGGGCCCGGATGTACCGGACCGGCGACCTCGTGCGCTGGCTGCCGGACGGCACGCTGGAGTTCGTCGGACGCGCGGACGACCAGGTCAAGGTCCAGGGCTACCGCGCCGAACCGCGCGCCGTCGAGGTCGAGCTGGAACGGCTCCCCGGGGTGCGGCACGCGGTCGTGCTGCCGCAGCCCGATCCGGCGGGCGGCACCCGGCTGCTGGCCTACGTCGTGCCCGCGGAACCCGGTCCGGCGGGCGACGCCGACCTCGGCCGGCGGCTGCGCCACGAACTGCGGGACAGGCTACCGGACTACCTGATCCCCTGGGCGATCCTCGTCCGTCCCGAGCTGCCGGTGAACCGTAACGGCAAGATCGACCGCCGGGCACTGCCCACCGCCACCCGGGTACCGCGCAACGTGCCCAACGAGTTCGTCCCGCCCCTCACCGAGGTGCAGACGCGACTGGCCGACCTGTGGGGCGACGTCCTCGGCGTCGAACCGGTCGGCGTCGACGACGACTTCTTCGACCTCGGCGGACACTCCCTGCTGGCCACCGACCTCCTGGTCGCCACCCAGCGCGAGTTCGACGTGGACCTCCCCGCGCAGACCCTCTACATGTCGCCGACCGTCGCCGAGCTGGCGACGGCCCTCACCGCGCGGATGCGGATGCCGGGCCCGGACGGCCCGACGGACGGCCCGACCGGGGGCCCGGCCGACGCGGCACAGGAGGAGCAGCCCCGATGACGACGGTCCCCCCGACCACGCGCTGCCCGGTCCTCGCCCCACAGCCGGTCGACCTGATCGACCCCGACCTCTACCACGAGGGCGGGGCGCACGAGGTCTGGCGACGGCTGCGCCGCGACGCCCCGGTGAGCTGGCAGCCGGTCGGCGACATCGGCTACTGGTCGATCGTCGGCCACGCCGACGCCAATCGGGTCCTGCGCGACCACGCCACGTTCACCTCCGAACAGGGCACCCTGCTCAACCTCCTCGGCAAGGGCGACCCCGCCGGCGGACGCCAGATGGCCGCGACCGACCCGCCCCGGCACGCGCACCTGCGCGGCCCGCTGCAGCAGGCGCTGTCGATCAAGACGGTGGAGAACGACCGGGAGGCCATCCGCCGGGTCGTCGTCGAGCTGCTCCGGCCGTTGGCCGACGGCGGCCCGTACGACTTCGCCGCCGCCATGGCCACGCTGCCGATGGCGGTGATCGGCACCATGATGGCGCTGCCGGAACAGGGCTGGCCGCGGCTGGTCCGGCTCGCCCACGCCTGCATCGCCGCGGACGACCCCGAGTTCCAGCTCGCCGACGGACCACGGGCCACCCTCGTGACCGCCCACCGCGAACTGTTCGCCTACTTCCAGGACATCGTCACCGAGCGTCGGCGCGCACCGGGTGACGACCTGATCAGCGTGCTGCTCACCATGGAACTGGACGGACGCCGACTGTCGCCGGGCGAGATCGTGTCCAACTGCTACAGCCTGCTGCTCGGTGCGACCGTCACCACCGCCCAGCCACCGATCGCGGCGATGGTCGAACTGGCCGGGACCCCGGTCCTGGACGACTGGGCGGCCCACCCGGAGCTGCTCGGCAGCGGCGTGGAGGAGGCACTGCGATGGGCTTCGCCCACCCAGCACTTCATGCGCCACGCCACCCGCGACGTCGAGATCCGGGGTGTGCCGATCCCCGCGGGGGACGCGGTCGTCGTGTGGCTGGGGTCGGCCAACCGCGACGAGACCGTGTTCGCCGACCCGTACACCTTCGACATCCGACGGCGACCCAACAAGCACATCGCCTTCGGCGTCGGCGCGCACTACTGCATCGGCCACACCGTCGCACGGGTGGCCCTGCGGATCCTGTTCGCCGAACTGCTCGGCCGGTTCACCGGCTTCGAGCTCGCCGGGGCACCGCGGCGGATGCGCTCGAACGTCATCGCGGGCTTCACGCACCTGCCGATCACCGCGCGGACCCGATAGGAGCCGGCACCTCGCCGCCGCCTGTCGGCACCACGGCCACCATCATCACGGCCACCAGCACCACAACCGTCTTCACCGCTGCCGCATCACCGCAGCCGAACCCGAGAAGAACCCCCCACACGGAAGGTCATCAGTGGACGCTCCGACGGCCCGTACCCGCAACAAGTGGTTCCTGCGCGAGCCGTCGCCGGTGGCACCGGCGCGGCTGTTCTGCCTGCCCTACTCCGGGTGCGGAGCGAGCATGTACCGCCAGTGGCCGTCATCGGTCGACGGCGTCGAGATCTGCCCCGTGCAGCTGCCCGGCCGGGAGAACCGGATGCGCGAGCCCGCCCACACCACCTACGAGGCGATGGCCGACGACCTCTGCGAAGTGCTGCGCCCCTACCTGGACCGTCCCTACGCACTGTTCGGGCACTGCGGCTCCGCGTTGGCGGCGTACGAGACCGCCGTACGGCTGGTCCAAAGGGGCTGCCCCGCCCCGACCCAGGTGTTCGTCTCCGCCGAGGTCGCGCCGCAGGACGGCCCCTACGGCCGCTTCCTCGGCATGAGCGACGACGAGCTGGCGGCCGAACTGCGCCAGCTCGTCGCGGAACTGGGCGGCACCCTGGAACCGAGCCTGCTCGCGCTCTACCTCGGCGTCCTGCGGAACGACGTCGACATGAACAAGCGGTATCACGTGGCCGAGCCGGTCCGGCTGCCGTGCCCGATCACCGCCATTGGCTGGAGCGAGGACACGGGCATCGCGCCGTCGCTGATGACCGGCTGGTCGGCCTGCGGCGAAGCGACTTTCGAACTCCTGGAGGGAGGCCACTACCGCTTCATCGAGGCGCCGGCGGAACTACTGGCGCTCCTGGTAGCGGATCTGACGCCCACCCGTTCCCGCACCCTCTGACACCGGACTGTCGGCCTACCCCTTGCAGGACTGCTCGGCGTGGGCCGCGCGGCGCTCAGCTCGTCCGGACCCACACGGTCGACGTGCCGATGATCGGGCGCCAGTCGGCTTCGAATGCGCGGCCATGATGTGCGCGCCAGGCGCCTGATCCCGATCTGACTGTACGTCAGACAAAACGCGCCGCTCAAGCACCGCAAGGGGGGGTGAGCACCCGACCATGCCAACCGTGATCGTCGCACTGCGTATGCTCATCCGCCGCGCGGCCCCGCGCTACCGCTGGGATGGCCGCCCCACCACCAAGCGCCTGGAGTAACGCCTA
>NZ_JBHVFE010000053.1:0-29629 GCF_042801945.1 Kitasatospora sp. NPDC057542 | reverse complement strand
GGTCGGTGACCGGCGGGCCCTTTCACGTGTCCGTGGGCGTCAGGGGGTGATGCCGGCGGCCCGGGCGAGGTCCTGCTTGATGGTGGCGAGGAGGGCGGCGGCGCGGTCGCGGGTGGGGGCGAGGTCGGCGGCGGAGGCGACCGGGAGGACGACCTCCAGGTAGCACTTGAGCTTGGGCTCGGTGCCGGAGGGGCGGACCACGATGCGGGCGGAGCGGACGTCCTCGCCGGCCAGGTAGTAGCGCAGGCCGTCGGTGGGCGGCAGGTCGGCGGAGCCGGCCGACAGGTCGTCGGCGCGGGTGACCTGGAGGCCGGCCAGGACGGTCGGCGGCTGCTCGCGCAGGCGGCGCATGGCGTCGGCGATCAGCGCGAGGTCCTGGACCCGGACGGAGAGCTGGTCGGTGGCGTGCAGGCCGTGCTCCAGCGCCAGGTCGTCCAGCAGGTCGGACAGGGTGCGGCCGGACTTCTTGAGGGTGGCGGCGAGCTCGGCGACCAGCAGGGCCGCGGTGATGCCGTCCTTGTCCCGGACGCCCTGCGGGTCGACGCAGTAGCCGAGCGCCTCCTCGTAGCCGTAGCGCAGGCCCTCGGCGCGGGAGATCCACTTGAAGCCGGTCAGCGTCTCGGCGTAGCCCAGGCCCGCCGCCTCGGCGATCCGGCCCAGCAGGGTGGCGGAGACGATGGTGGTGGCGAAGGTGCCCTCGGCCTTCTTCGCGACCAGGGCCGAGCCGAGCAGCGCACCGACCTCGTCGCCGCGCAGCATCCGCCATCCGGCCGAGCCGCTGCCGCTGCCGGCCGCGTTGCCGTTGGCGGGGACGGCCACGGCGCAGCGGTCGGCGTCAGGGTCGTTCGCGATCACGATGTCCGGGCCGACCGAGGCGGCGGTGCGGAAGGCGAGGTCCATCGCCCCCGGCTCCTCCGGGTTGGGGAAGGCCACGGTCGGGAAGTCCGGGTCGGGCTCGGCCTGTTCGGCGACCACGGTGGGCGCGGGGAAGCCGGCCCGGCGGAACGCGGCGACCAGGGTGTCACGGCCGACGCCGTGCATCGGGGTGTAGACCACCTCCAGGTCGCGCGGGCCGTGCTCGTCCACGATGGAGACGGCCCGGGCCAGGTAGGCCTCGACGACCTCCTCGCCGAGCACCTCCCAGCCCTCCTCGGCGCGCGGGACCTCGTCCAGCGAGCCGATCGCGTCGATCTCGGCGGCGATCCCGGCGTCGGCCGGCGGGACGATCTGCGAGCCGTCGCCCAGGTAGACCTTGTAGCCGTTGTCCTGCGGCGGGTTGTGGCTGGCGGTGACGGTGACACCGGCGGCCGCGCCCAGGTGGCGGACGGCGAAGGCGAGCACCGGGGTCGGCAGCGGGCGCGGCAGCAGCGCGGCGCGCAGACCGGCGCCGACCACCACGGCGGCGGTGTCGCGGGCGAAGTCGTACGACTTGTGGCGGGCGTCGTAGCCGATGACGACCAGGTCGCCCAGGCCCTGCTGCTTGACGTACGAGACCAGGCCGGCGGCGGCCCGGATCACCACGGCGCGGTTCATCCGCATCGGGCCGGCGCCGAGTTCGCCGCGCAGGCCGGCGGTGCCGAACTGGAGCCGGTCGGAGAAGCGGGCGGCGAGCTCCGCCCAGGCGAGCTTGCTGTCGGTCTCGGCCTCCGGGCCCTCGGCCCGGGCCAGCAGGGCGCAGAGCTCCTCGCGGGTCTGCGGGTCGGGGTCCTCGGCCAGCCAGGTCCGGGCCCGGGCGAGGAGGTCGGTGGTGGGTGCCTGCGTCATGCCAGCTCCATCGGGAAGTGCGTCGGTGTGTCGGCCGGAGGTCGAGCTGTGGGTCGGGAGGGTTCCGCTGTGACCGGAGGATTTCGCAGAGTAGGGGGTCGCGCATGCGGACGGGGCCCACGGGAAGGTGTGATCAGCGGATCACACCGCCCGTGGGCCCCGTCAGTCATGATTCTGCGCCTCGCGGGCGTCAGATCCGCTCAAGGACCTTCGCCAGCAGCTCGCCCATGCGCTCGGCGGAGGCCTTGCCGGCCTCCAGCACCTCTTCGTGGTTGAGCGGCTCGCCGGTCATGCCGGCGGCCAGGTTGGTGACCAGGGAGATGCCGAGCACCTCGGTGCCGGCCTCGCGGGCGGCGATGGCCTCCAGGGTGGTGGACATGCCGACGAGCTCGCCGCCGATCACCCGGGCCATGTTGACCTCGGCCGGGGTCTCGTAGTGCGGGCCGCGGAACTGGACGTAGACGGCCTCGTCCAGGGACGGGTCGACCTCGCGGCAGAGCGCGCGCAGGCGCTTGGAGTACAGGTCGGTGAGGTCGACGAAGTTGGCGCCGACGATCGGGGAGTCCCCGGTCAGGTTGATGTGGTCGCTGATCAGGACCGGCTGGCCCGGGGTCCAGCCCTGACGCAGGCCGCCGCAGCCGTTGGTCAGCACGATGATGCCGCAGCCGGCCGCGGCGGCGGTGCGCACGCCGTGGACGACGGTGGCCACGCCGTGGCCCTCGTAGTAGTGGTTGCGGCCGAGGAAGATCAGGGCGCGCTTGTCGCCGATCTTCACCGAACGGATCTTGCCGGCGTGGCCGGCGACGGCGGGGGCGGGGAAGCCCGGGAGCTCGGTGACCGGGAACTCGGCCACGGTCTCGCCCAGGGCGTCGGCGGCCGGCACCCAGCCGGAGCCCATCACCAGGGCGACGTCGTGCCGCTCGGCACCGGTCAGCTCGCGCAGGCGCTCGGCGGCGGCCTGGGCGGCGGCGTAGGGGTCGGCGGAGACGACCGACTGAGGAGAAGCGTTCACGGGTCCGAGGATAGACGGGTTTCGGCTACGCGCGTAGAAATTCAGCCGCAGCATGCCGGATCGTTACCCGGCCGACCCGAAAACACAGCTCGGTGGCGCCTTCCGGGTGTGCGGGCCGTCGGATCGCACACAACCGGGATGCCACGCCGTGCCGGTTCCCGTCGGGCGGTCCCTTTGCGTACGTGCCGTCGTCGTCCGGCTCCGAAAGGCCGGTGGGTGCCGGCGGCGGTACGGTGACGGTCGGGGGCCGACCCGTCGTCAGCCGGTCTGGTTCACGGCTCCGGCGGACGACAGGACGGGGCCGACCGCCATGGGGAGCAGTGACAGGCGACACCCGCCGCTCGTGCCCGCGCCGGTGGATCTGGCGGCCCGGGTGGACGCGTTCACCGCGGGCTTCCTCCCGAGCGGCCGCTACACCGCGCCGGACCCGGCGCAGCGCCGGGCGGTGGCCGACGGCGTGCTCGGCGCGCTGGACGGCCGGACCGGGGAGGCCGAGCGGACGCTGGCCCGGGTCGGATACCGGACCACCGAGTTCACTGAGGCCGTGACCGGCCGCCGGGTGGCCGAGATCGCCGCCGACGACGGCACCGGGGACGGGCGCGGCTGGGGCCGGATCTACCTGGACCGCTCGACGCGGCCCAGCTGGTCCGTGCAGGTGCCCCACCCGGCCTCGGACGCCCGCACCGAGGCGCTCGGGGCGGAGCTGTTCCGGGCCGTGCCGGGCGGTGTGCTGGTGATCGCCGGGGCGCACCGCCGGGCCGGGGCGGACGGCTGCGCGGACGTCGCGCACCGGCGCGACACCGTCTTCGCCGCCGTGGTCGAGGCACTCACCGGGCGCGGGCTGCCCGGCATCCAGGTGCACGGCTTCGGTGCGGCCGGCCTGCCCGGGCGGGACGCGGTGGTCTCCAGCGGCGCCGGGCGGCCGGGCCCGGCGGCCGAGCTGACCGCCGCGGGGCTCGACGGGGCCGGCCTCGCGGTCTGCCGGGCCTGGCGGGAGCCGGGCGTGCGACTGGCCGGCACCACCAACGTGGCGGGCCGGTTCGCGGCCGGGCTCGGGGTGCCGTGGCTGCACGTCGAGCTGGCGTACCGGGTGCGCGCCGAGCCGGCCCGGCGCGCGGCGGTGGCGGAGGTGCTGGCGGAGACCGTGCGCAGCTGGAGCGGCCGCTAGCAGGGGCGGTCGCTAGCAGGGGCGGCGGCGCAGGTCCATCACGTAGTCGTGCGGGGCGCCCGCGCTCTCCGCGGCGTCGGCGATCAGGCCGAGGTAGCGGGCCGCGGGCAGGCCGCCCTCGTAGTCGTTGAGCACGTACGTCCAGACCGGGATGTCGCCGTCCAGGGTCTGCGCGCGCAGCTTGATCTTGCGGTAGATGCCGAGCTGGACGCCCTCCCAGCGGTCCAGGCCCTCCTCGTCCATCGGCGCGACGTCGTACAGCGAGACGAAGACCTGGTCCTTCTCGTCCTCGACCACGGTGGCCAGCGAGCCCTCCCAGCCGAGCTGCTCGCCGCCGAAGGTGAGCCGCCAACCGGCTAGCCACCCCGTGCCGCGCAGCGGGGAGTGCGGGGCTCGGCGGGTCATCTGCCGGGCATCGAGGTTGGTGGCATACGCGGCGTAAAGGGGCATGGGGGCCAGCGTAGCCCGGGCGGCGGGCGGGCCGGGGCGACTGGACGAAGCTACGGAAGCCAGGACCCCGGCGTGGCCGCGGTCCTGGCGTGCGGGACAATGGGGAACGTGACTCGGATCGTGATCATCGGTGGCGGACCCGGCGGCTACGAGGCGGCCCTGGTCGCCGCACAGCTCGGCGCGGAGGTGACCGTCGTCGACACCGACGGTCTGGGCGGATCGGCGGTGCTCACGGACTGCGTTCCGTCGAAGACCCTGATCGCGACCGCGGAGGTGATGACCACCTTCGACAGCTCGTACGAGGAACTGGGCATCCTCGTCGCGGACGACACCCCGCCGGTCGAGCAGGCGGCCCGGGTGATCGGCGTGGACCTGGGCAAGGTCAACCGCCGTGTGAAGCGCCTGGCCATCGCGCAGTCCCACGACATCACCCAGTCCGTCACCCGGGCCGGCGTCACCGTGCTGCGCGGCCGCGGCCGGCTCGGAGCCGGCGGGCAGGCCGTGGACGGCTCCCGCGAGGTGCTCGTGGACGCGCCCGACGGCACCGTGCAGTCGCTGCGCGCCGACGCGGTGCTGATCGCCACCGGTGCCCACCCGCGGGAGCTGCCGGACGCCCAGCCGGACGGCGAGCGGATCCTCACCTGGACCCAGGTGTACGACCTGGAGGAGCTGCCCCGCGAGCTGATCGTGGTCGGCTCCGGTGTGACCGGCGCCGAGTTCGCCGGCGCGTACCAGGCACTCGGCTCCAAGGTGACCCTGGTGTCCAGCCGCGACCGGGTGCTGCCGGGCGAGGACCCGGACGCCGCCGAGGTGCTGGAGGACGTCTTCCGCCGCCGCGGCATGAACGTGATGGGCCGCTCGCGGGCCGAGAGCGTCAAGCGGATCGGTGACCGGGTCGAGGTCATGCTGGCCGACGGCAAGGTGATCGAGGGCACCCACTGCCTGATGGCGGTCGGCTCGATCCCCAACACCTCCGAGATGGGCCTGGAGGAGGCCGGGGTCAAGCTCAACGACTGGGGCCAGATCCAGGTCGACCGGGTCTCCCGCACCAGCGCCCCCGGCGTGTACGCGGCGGGCGACTGCACCGGCGTCTTCATGCTCGCCTCGGTGGCGGCCATGCAGGGCCGGATCGCGATGTACCACGCGCTCGGCGACGCGGTGCAGCCGCTGAACCTGAAGACCGTGGCCTCCAACGTCTTCACCGACCCGGAGATCGCCACCGTCGGCTACACGGCGGCCGACGTGGAGTGCGGCAAGATGGACGCCGTCGTGGTCAAGCTCCCGTTGCGCGGCAACCCGCGGGCGAAGATGCAGGGCATCCGGGACGGCTTCGTGAAGCTGTTCTGCCGTCCGGGCACCGGCATCGTGGTCGGCGGCGTGGTCGTCGCCCCGCGGGCCAGCGAGCTGATCCACTCGATCTCGCTCGCGGTGGACGCCAATCTGACGGTCGAACAGGTGGCCAGCGCCTTCACCGTCTACCCGTCCGTCTCCGGCTCGACCGCCGAGGCCGCCCGGCAGCTGCACATCCGCAAGCGGGCCGACGGCGAATCCTGAGCGTCCGGCGCACAGTTGGGGGCGGCTGCCGATCGGCGGCCGCCCTTTGCGCGGGCATGGCTGTCACCCGGACGGCGGGCGTGGTTCCGGGCCGTTGGCGGCGCGTATTGTACGGTCACGCGCCGCTCGTGCGTGAGCAATTCCCGCTACTAGCTGCAAACGCCTGAAAGCAGACGGTCACGCAGGTTACCGTCGGTTCTGTGTTTGCAGCAGAACGTCGCCAGTTGATCCTCGAAATGGTGCGCGCCAACGGAGCCGTCTCGCTCCGGGAGTTGGCCCGCGTCGTCCAGACCTCCGAAGTGACCGTGCGCCGTGACGTGCGGGCGCTGGAGGCAGAAGGGCTCCTCGACCGCCGGCACGGCGGCGCGGTGCTCCCCGGCGGCTTCAGCCGCGAACCCGGATACCCGCAGAAGACCCACCTGTCCGCGGCGGAGAAGAGCGCCATCGCGGACTTCGCCGCCGGCCTGGTGGAGGAGGGCGACGCGGTGGTGGTCGGCGCCGGCACCACCACCCAGGAGCTGGCCCGCCGGCTGGCCCGGGTGCCCGGGCTGACGGTGGTCACCAACTCGCTGCTGGTCGCCCAGGCGCTGGCGCACGCCAACCGGGTCGAGGTGGTGATGACCGGCGGCACCCTGCGCGGCTCCAACTACGCGCTGGTGGGCAGCGGCGCGGAGCAGTCGCTGCAGGGGCTGAGGGTCACCAAGGCCTTCATCTCCGGCAGCGGGCTGACGGCCGAGCGCGGGCTGTCGACGGCGAACATGCTGTCCGCGAGCGTGGACCGGGCAATGGTGCTGGCGGCCGCCGAGGTGATCGTCCTCGCCGACCACACCAAGCTCGGCGCGGCCGGCATGTTCCAGACCGTCGCCACCGAGACCATCACCCGGCTGGTCACCGACGAGCAGGCCACCGCGGACGACACCACCGCCCGCGAACTGGACGCGCTCGCCGACTGCGGGGTGCAGGTCGACCTGGCCCCGCTGGGCGCGGCCCCGAGCGGCGACGCCCCGGTGCACGGCACCGGCAGCGGCCCGGTCCACCAGACCCAGCCCGGCCCGATGGCCCGCCGCAGCGGACCGCCCGCCGGCGGCGCCCCGCTGCCGGGCCAGCGCCGCCCCGGTGCGCACGGCGGGCCGGCCGCCCCGGGCGGCATGCCGGCCCGGCTGGCCGAGCTGGGCCTGCCGCGCGGGCGCTGAGCCCGTACGGACCCCGGAAACGCGACCGGTCCGCACACCCCCGAAGGGCGTACGGACCGGTCCGAGGGGCGAGGCCCGTCCCAGGGGGCGGCGTCAGTCCTTGATCTCGCAGAGCGCGGCGCCGCTGCTGACGCTCGCGCCCACCTCGGCCTTGAGGCCGGAGACGGTGCCCGCCTTGTGGGCGTTCAGCGGCTGCTCCATCTTCATCGCCTCCAGGACCACGATCAGCTCGCCCTCGGCGACGACCTGGCCCTCCTCCACGGCGACCTTGACGATGGTGCCCTGCATCGGCGAGGCCAGGGTGTCACCGCTGACGGCCGAGCCGGCCTTCTTGGCGCCCACCCGGCGCTTGGCCTTGGCGGCACCCGTCGCACCGGCCGCCGGGGCCGTCGAGACGCCCAGCGAGGACGGCAGCGAGACCTCGATCCGCTTGCCGCCGACCTCGACCACCACGGTCTCCCGGGTCTCGGCCTCCTCGCCGTCACCGGCCGCGCCGGCGAACGGCGGGATGGTGTTGTCGAACTCGGTCTCGATCCACCGGGTGAAGACCTTGAACGGCTCGTCGCTGCCGTGCACCTCGGGCGCGAACGCCGGGTCGGTGACGACCGCCTGGTGGAACGGGATGGCGGTGGCCATACCCTCCACCTTGAACTCGTTCAGTGCACGGCGGGCCCGCTCCAGGGCCTGCTTGCGGTCGCGGCCGGTGACGACCAGCTTGGCCAGCAGCGAGTCCCAGGCCGGGCCGATGACCGAGCCGGTCTCCACGCCGGAGTCCAGGCGCACGCCCGGGCCGGACGGCGGGGCGAACAGCGTCACGGTGCCGGGCGCGGGCAGGAAGTTGCGGCCCGGGTCCTCGCCGTTGATGCGGAACTCGAAGGAGTGGCCGCGCACCTCGGGGTCGCCGTAGCCGAGCTCCTCGCCGTCGGCGATCCGGAACATCTCGCGGACCAGGTCGAGGCCGGTGACCTCCTCGGTGACCGGGTGCTCCACCTGGAGACGGGTGTTGACCTCCAGGAAGGAGATCGTGCCGTCCAGCGCGACCAGGAACTCGCAGGTCCCGGCGCCCTCGTAGCCGGCCTCCTTCAGGATGGCCTTGGACGCCCGGTACAGCTCGGCGTTCTGCTCGGCGGTCAGGAACGGCGCGGGCGCCTCCTCGACGAGCTTCTGGTGGCGGCGCTGGAGCGAGCAGTCACGGGTGGAGACGACCACCACGTTGCCGTGCTTGTCGGCCAGGCACTGGGTCTCCACGTGCCGCGGGTTGTCCAGGTAGCGCTCGACGAAGCACTCGCCGCGGCCGAAGGCGGCGACGGCCTCGCGCACCGCGGACTCGTACAGCTCGGGGATCTCCTCCAGCGTGCGGGCGACCTTGAGGCCGCGGCCGCCACCGCCGAAGGCCGCCTTGATGGCGACCGGCAGGCCGTGCTCCTGGGCGAACGTGACGACCTCGTCGGCACCCGAGACCGGGTCCGGGGTGCCGGCCACCAGCGGGGCACCGGCCCGCTGGGCGACGTGCCGGGCGGTCACCTTGTCGCCGAGGTCGCGGATGGCCTGCGGCGGCGGGCCGATCCAGATCAGACCCGCGTCGAGGACGGCCTGGGCGAAGTCGGCGTTCTCCGACAGGAACCCGTAGCCGGGGTGGACGGCGTCGGCGCCGGAGTCGGCGGCCGCCTTGAGGACCTTGGTGATGTCCAGGTAGCTGGTAGCGGGGGTGTCACCGCCCAGCGCGTAAGCCTCGTCGGCCGCGCGGACGTGCAGCGCATCCCGGTCCGGCTCGGCGTAGACGGCGACGCTGGCGATACCGGCGTCCGAGCAGGCCCGGGCGACGCGGACGGCGATTTCCCCGCGGTTGGCGATGAGCACCTTGCGCACTGTGGCTCCCTTCTTGAACCTCGTTGAGTTTATGGATTCCCGGGCAGTACCGGCGAGTAGCCCCCGGTTGTGAACTATCCCACACGCTCGGTGATGACTTTCGCGGCCCGCCGGGCGGCTCCCCGGACGACGCCGCAGGTCGGTGCCGGTCCGCCCGGATCGGGAGGGGCCACGGCGGGTGACCGGCCGGCGGCGTGGCGGGAGGTGGCATGGGCCACAGTGTCGCGCGGACCGCTCAAACGGCGCCGGAGCGGGCACCGGGCCGCCGCAGCGCGTCGGCCGTCACGTCGGCCGCCACCTCGACCATGTCCGGCCCGTACGCCTCCGGGTTGACCACCCGCAGGACGAGCGCGAAGGTGCCGTCCTGCCCGTACTTCCGGGCGAGATCGCGGTGGTGCGCGACCAGGTAGCGCACCCCGGCCTGGTTGGCGGTGCCGGTCTGACCGGAGACCAGGAACACCGGGCGGCCGCCGTCCGGGGTGGCGATCCGGGCCAGCAGGGTGTGCGCCTGGTCGTGGTCGGCGGTGTAGTCGCGCTCGCCCACCACGATCACGTTGCTGCCCGGGTCCGGTCCCGAGGTGACGAGCACGCCCGGCAGGCCCCAGGCCAGGTGCGCGGCCATCCGCTCGTTGCTGACCGGACCGCCCAGGCACAGCTCGGTCTTGGCGCCCAGACCGCGGTGCGCGGCGTCGTGGGCGACCAGTTCGGGCCGCGCCCCGCACTCCTCGACCAGCCCGGCCAGCCACATCAGCGCGTAGGCGTCGCGCCGGGTCACGGTGTGCGCGTGCGAGCCCGTTCCGATGCTGCGCGGCACCACGATCAGGCACTCGCTGCCGTTCGGCAGCCCGAAGAACGCCCGCACCCGCTCGACCCTGCGGCGCCGCCGCAGCATCTGGGCCAGCCAGCCGAGGCCTGCGCTGATCGCGCTGGCCACCAGGCCCAGTACCACGTTGAGCACGCTGTCGGTCATCTGCCGCGTCCCCTCCCCGTTCGAACGCCGGTCAGCTTAGGGGCACGGCTGCGGGGCGCGGCAGGTCAGTCGGTCCACAGATCCGTGATGCGCAGGTCCAGGTCGGCGAGCAGCCGGCGCAGCAGCGGCAGGGAGAGGCCGATGACGTTGCCCGGGTCGCCGTCGATGCCGTCGACGAACGGCGCCGAGCGGCCGTCCAGGGTGAACGCCCCGGCCACGTGCAGCGGTTCGCCGGAGGCGACGTACGCGGCGATCTCCGCGTCGTCCGGGGTGCCGAAGCGGACGGTGGTGGAGGCGGTGGCCGAGGACTGCCGGCCGGTCGTGGTGTCGATCACGCAGTGGCCGGTGCGCAGCACGCCGGCGCGCCCGCGCATCGACTGCCAGCGGGCCAGCGCCTCGGCGGCGTCGGCGGGCTTGCCGAGGGCCTGGCCGTCCAGCTCCAGGACGGAGTCGCAGCCGATCACCAGCTCGCCGTCGGCGAGTTCGGCGGCGACGGCCTTCGCCTTGGCCTCGGCCAGCACGAGCGCGAGCTCGGCGGGGGTGGCGGCGGTGATCGCGTCCTCGTCGACGCCGCTGACCACCACGCGCGGGTCGAGCCCCGCCTGGCGCAGCAGCCCGAGGCGGGCGGGGGAGGCGGAGGCGAGGACGAGGGTGCGCTGGTCGGTCATGCCCACCAGCGTAGGGGGTGCAGGTGTCCGCCGTTCGGGTGAACGGGTCAGGTGAACGAGCGGGCGAGCATCATCAGCACGGCGCCGACCAGCACCAGGGCGGCGAGCACCTTGCCGGCCCGCTGCATCCGCTCCTGCATCCGACGGGCCTCGGGCGAGGGCTCGTCGCGGGGGTCTGACCAGAGCACCCGTCCAGAGTGCGCCGGGAGGGGGTGCGGGCGCCTGAGTATCCGTACTCAGGTTTCGGGCAAAGCGGGCGGAGAAAGCCGCGTGGAGCGGGACGCCGGCGGGCCGACCTCCCGCTCCACGCAGGGGACTTCAGTGCGCCCAGCCCGAGGTCCGCCAGGCGTTCACGCCCGGGTGGACGGCGGGGCGGAGCAGGCGGGCGCGGTCGTTCCAGGGGGAGGCCGGGCCGACACCGGCCAGACGCGCCGCCTCGGCGGCGGCCTGCGCGGCGGCGGCCCGGGCCTGGACCACCGCCAGGACGGTGGCCAGCTCCTCGGGGGTCGGCTGCCCGTGCAGCACGTGGATCGGGGACATGGCTGGTTCTCTCCCGACAGGGACGGGGCCTACAGGGGGATGTTGCCGTGCTTCTTCGGCGGCAGCACCTCGCGCTTGCCGCGCAGCGCCCGCAGGCCGCGGACGATGTGCCGGCGGGTCTCGCTCGGTGCGATCACCGCGTCCACGTAGCCGCGTTCGGCCGCCAAGTACGGGTTCAGCAGGGTGTCCTCGTACGAGGCGATCAGCTCGGCCCGCTTCTCGTCGACGGTGCCGGCCGCCTCGGCCTCGGCGATCTCCCGGCGGTGCAGGATGTTGACCGCGCCCTGCGCGCCCATCACGGCGATCTGCGCGGTCGGCCAGGCCAGGTTGAGGTCGGCGCCCAGGTGCTTGGAGCCCATGACGTCGTACGCGCCGCCGAAGGCCTTGCGGGTGATCACGGTGATCAGCGGGACGGTGGCCTCGGCGTAGGCGTAGATCAGCTTGGCGCCGCGCCGGATGATGCCGTCCCACTCCTGCTCGGTGCCGGGCAGGAAGCCGGGCACGTCCACGAAGGTCAGCACCGGGACGTTGAAGGAGTCGCAGGTGCGGATGAAGCGGGCGGCCTTCTCGCTGGCGTTGATGTCCAGGCAGCCGGCCAGGTCCATCGGCTGGCTGCCGACGATGCCGACGGACTGGCCCTCGACCCGGCCGAAGCCGGTGATGATGTTGCCCGCGTACAGCGGCTGGGTCTCCAGGAACTCGCCGTCGTCGACGATGTGCTCGATCACCTCGCGCATGTCGTACGGCTGGTTCGCCGAGTCCGGCACGATGGTGTCGAGTTCGAGGTCCTCCTCGGTGACCGTGAGGTCGGCCTGCTCGGGGTAGGACGGCGGGTCGCTCAGGTTGTTGGAGGGCAGGTACGAGAGCAGGCTCTTGACGTACTCGATCGCCTCCTTCTCGTCCGCGGCCAGGTAGTGCGCGTTGCCCGACTTGGTGTTGTGGGTGCGCGCGCCGCCCAGCTCCTCCATCGCGACGTCCTCGCCGGTGACGGTCTTGATCACGTCCGGGCCGGTGATGAACATGTGCGAGGTCCGGTCGGCCATCACCACGAAGTCGGTGATCGCGGGGGAGTACACCGCGCCGCCCGCGCAGGGGCCCATGATCAGCGAGATCTGCGGGATGACGCCGGAGGCGTGCACGTTGCGCCGGAAGATCTCGCCGTACAGGCCGAGCGAGACCACGCCCTCCTGGATCCGGGCGCCGCCGGAGTCGTTGATGCCGATGACCGGGCAGCCGGTCTTCAGCGCGAAGTCCATCACCTTGACGATCTTCTCGCCGAAGACCTCGCCGAGCGAGCCGCCGAAGACGGTGAAGTCCTGGGCGAACACGGCGACCTGGCGGCCGTCCACGGTGCCGTAGCCGGTCACCACGCCGTCGCCGTACGGCCGGTTCTTCTCCTGGCCGAAGTTGGTCGAGCGGTGCCGGGCGAACTCGTCGAACTCCACGAAGGAGTCCTCGTCCAGCAGTTCCACGACCCGCTCGCGGGCGGTCAGCTTGCCCTTGGCGTGCTGCTTCTCCACGGCCTTCGCGGAGCCGGAGTGCACCGCCTCGTCCAGCCTTCGCCGCAGGTCGGCGAGCTTGCCGGCGGTGGTGTGGGGGTCGTACGGCGCCTCGGTCATCCGGTGGCTCTCCCTGATCCATGGCCGCGACCTGTTCGAGTGCGCGCGGGGCCGGGTGGGTGGGCCCGCGCATGAGGGCAGGGCGGCGCTACGAACTACCGCTGGGTAGCGTAGCCAGCGCAGAGGGCGATGCGTCATGTCCTGGCGTTATGGCCATCGACACAGTTTTGTCGGCGGCCTTTCTGCGGGACGATGGGGCGGCCTGCATCCGGTACCCGATCTAGTGTTTTCCCATGACCGCACCCGAGACCCCCCGCCGCAGCGGACTGCGCGGCTTCGGCCACGCCGGACCGTCGCCCTGGACCGACCTGGACCGTCCGCCGCTGGACGAGGAGGCGCTGCGCCACGACCTGCTCGTCCCGGGCGGGCTGTGGACCTCCCTGGACGTCGTCGCCGAGACCGGCTCCACCAACAGCGACCTCGCGGCCCGGGCCGCGGCGGGTGCCGGGCAGGGCGCGGTGCTGGTGGCCGAGGCGCAGAGCGCCGCCCGCGGCCGGCTGGACCGGCAGTGGACCGCCCCGCCCCGCTCCGGGCTGTTCCTGTCCGTCCTGCTGCGCCCCGAGGAGGTGCCGGTCGAGCGGTACGGCTGGCTGCCGATCCTGGTCGGGGTGGCCGCGGCCAGCACGCTCGGCCGGGTCGCCGGGGTCGAGGTGGGGCTGAAGTGGCCCAACGACCTCCAGACGGAGATCGACGGCGCGGAGCGCAAGCTCGGCGGCATCCTCACCGAGCTGGCCGGCGGCGCGGTGGTGGTCGGCATGGGCCTCAACGTCTCGCTGCGCGCGGAGGAGCTGCCCGTCCCCACCGCCGCCTCGCTCGCGCTGGCCGGCGCCTCGACCACCGACCGGGGCACCCTGCTGCGCGCCCTGCTGCGCGAGTTCGCGGTGCTGTACCGGGAGTGGACGGCCGCCGCGGGCGACCCGCACGCCAGCGACCTGATGCGCGCCTACGTGGACCGCTGCACCACGCTCGGCCGCCAGGTGAAGGTGCACCTGCCGGGCGACCGCGAGCTGGCCGGCGAGGCGGTGGCGGTGGACGGCGACGGGCGGCTGGTGGTCCGTACGCCCGACGGCGTACGCCGGGCGGTCGGTGCCGGGGACGTCGTCCACGTGCGCCCCGAGCCCCGCTGAACGGCAGTCTTCACCTCCCCTTGACCCGGGCTGATGCCCCGGATCCGACGATTCCGTGCGAACATTCCACCTGGCAGCGGTGTGAGGCGCGCCACTGCCCGCCCGGGTGGCGGACGGCGCGCCCGGACAGGTAGGACACGAGGCGAGTGCGGCGATCGCACGGGGACGGACCGGTGGCAGAGGACGGCAGCAGCGGCGCGACGGCGGGCAGCAACGACCCCACGGTCGCGCTCGAACTGGAACGCCTGATCCTGGACGCGCCGCGCCGCTACACCCCGTACCAGGCCGCGCGCGCCGCCGACGTCCCGATGGAGCTGGCCACCCGGTTCTGGCGGGCCATGGGCTTTCCCGACATCGGCCAGTCCCGGGCGCTCACCGACGGCGACGTGATCGCGCTGCGGCGCCTGGCCGGACTGGTCGAGTCCGGGCTGCTCAGCGAGTCGATGGCGATCCAGGTGGCCCGCTCCACCGGCCAGACCACGGCCCGGCTGGCCGGCTGGCAGATGGACACCTTCCTGGAGAACCTCACCCAGTCCGTCGAGCCCGGGCTGACCCGCGCCGACGTCGCGTACCCGCTGGTCGAGCTGCTGCTGCCGGAGCTGGAGCAGTTCCTGGTGTACGTCTGGCGGCGCCAGCTGGCGGCCGTCACCGGCCGGGTGGTGCAGGCCGCCGAGGACAACGAGATCACCAGCGGGCGGCTCGCCGTCGGCTTCGCCGACCTGGTTGGTTTCACCCGGCTGTCCCGGCGGCTGGAGGAGGAGGAGCTCGGCGAGCTGGTCGAGACCTTCGAGAACACCTGCTCGGACCTGATCGCCGGCCAGGGCGGCCGGGTGATCAAGACGCTCGGCGACGAGATCCTCTACGTCTCCGAGGACCCGGCGACCGCCGCCGAGATCGCGCTGAGCCTGATCGAGGCGCTGGCCGGGGACGACACCATCCCGCCGCTGCGGGTCGGCATGGCCTTCGGCACGGTCACCTCACGGATGGGCGACGTCTTCGGCACCACCGTCAACCTGGCCAGCCGGCTCACCTCGATCGCGCCCAAGGACGCGGTGCTGATCGACGGCGAGTTCGCCGCCGCGCTGGAGCAGAACGGCAGCGTCGCCCCGGCCGACTCGGAGGGGCCGGGCCTGGCCGAGGCGCTGTCGGTCGCGGCCGGGATGCCCGCCTCCGGGCTGCCGATGCCCGGCCCGGAGGCCGGGGCCAGGTTCCACCTGCAGCCGATGTGGCGGCGGCCGGTGCGGGGGCTCGGCCTGGTCGAGCCGTGGCTGCTCACCCGGCGGCTGACGGCCGAGTAGCGGCGGGCACGCCGGGAGGACACGCCGTGGAGGAAGACCGCGTGCGGTGGGGGTGCGGGGCGCGCTTGCGCACGGCGAGTACGACCTTCCGGGTGCCGAACGGTTGAAACCCGTACGGTCTGCTGTGGGTCCATCCGGGCAAACGGGGCATAACCGAATGAAACCGCCATAGTCTTGGTGCAAGCGGCCGGTCGGGTGCGGCCGGCCGACGGGGGTCTGGCAGGACCGAGCACGGGAGCGAGGCGAGCCGGTGAGCAGTGAGGCGATCATGACGGACCGCGACTGCGACTGCGGCGGCCGGCGGCATCCCGACCCGCTGCCCGACCTGAGACTGCAGTCCGTGGTCGAGCTGGCCCAGGACATGGCCGCCGCGATCACCCCGCTGGAGGCCGTCCGGGCCGCCGCCGCCCGGGCCACCGAGGCGCTCGGCGCCACCATGGCCGCCGTCTCGGTCTGGGAGCGCGAGTCCGGTCGGCTGCGGGTCCTGGTCAACCACGGCGAACTCGCCCCGGGTGAGGAGGAGCTGCCCGAGGACGAGTCGTACCCGGTCGCCGACTTCCCCGAGATCGTCACGTACCTGGAGGAGCGCTGGAGCACCGGGCGGCTGCCGCGTGCCTGGCTGCAGAGCGCCGAGAACAGCGAGCCGCACGCCGGGCACGTACACCCGACCGCCGGCGCGTACTGCCAGGAGCGCGCTGCGGCGCTGCGCCGGCGCGGGCGGGCCTGCTGCGTGGTCGCGCCGATCGTGCTGCATGGCCAGGCCTGGGGCGAGCTGTACCTCGCCCGGTCGGCCGGGATGCCCGAGTTCACCGAGGCCGACGCCGACTACGCGACCCTGCTCGCCGCCCAGGTCTCGGCCGGGCTCGCGCAGACCGAGCGCCTCGCCGACCTGCGCAAGCTCGCCTTCTCCGACCCGCTCACCGGCCTGGCCAACCGGCGCGCCGTCGACGCCCGGCTGGAGAGCTCGCTGGAGGCCCACAACCGGGACGACACCGTGGTCTCGCTGGTGGTCTGCGACGTCAACGGGCTGAAGCGGGTCAACGACCAGCTCGGCCACGAGATGGGCGACCGGCTGCTGGAGCGCTTCGCCCACCAGCTCTCGCTGGCCGCCGCCAAGCTCCCCGGCAGCCTCGCCGCCCGGCTCGGCGGCGACGAGTTCTGCCTGCTGGTGGAGGGCCAGAAGGCCGACGAGGTGGTCGCCGTCGCCGAGGAGCTGTGTGCCCGGGCCCTCGCGCTCTCCGAGGGCGAGGGCGTGGCCTGCGGCGTCGCCTCCACCGGGGACTCGATCGGGCCGGTCACCACCCCCGACCGGTTGTTCCGGCTCGCCGACGCCGCCCAGTACCGGGCCAAGGCGGCCCGGGCGGCCCACCCCGTGGTCGCCGGGCGCAGCCACGGCCCCGGCTTCTCGCCCGACCCCACGGTGCTGCTCGCCGACGCCGCCGACCCGCACCACCGGGCGGACGGGCGGCGCGGGCCGAACGGCCGGGCCGGTGTGGGCGACCGGCGGCGCTTCCGCGGCGCCGCCCACAGCGCCGACCCGGGGCAGCTGCTCACCGCCGTGCTCGCCTCGCTGGACCGGACCGCCGGGGCCCGGGCCGTCCACCCGGCGGACACCCTGGGCAAGCTGGTCGTGGTGGCCGAGTCCTCCGCCCGGCTGCTGGACGCCGTCGGCTGGTGGGTCTCGTACGTCCCGCCCGGCTCCCACCTGATGCGCACCGCCCAGCACGCCGTCTACCGGATGACCAGCGGTCCCAGCAGCGCCCGCGCGGAAACCCAGCGGGCCCAGATCGAGGCCCCTGACGCGGTCTTCGACCTCCGGCACTACCCGATGACCCGCCGCGCCGTCCGCGGCGGTGCCTTCGCCCTGCGGGCGGGTGCGGCCGGCAACGACCCGGCGGAGGAGGCGATGCTCGTCGTCTCCGGCTACCGGGGCATGGTCGCCGCCGGCGGCCAGAACCCGGCCGGCGGCTGGCTGGTGGAGCTCTTCGCCGACGACGCCACCCTGCCGCTGGGCCAGGCGGCCTGCGCCATGCGCGCCCTGGTCGCGGTCGCCCTGGCGGGGCCGGCCTCGCCGCCGGTGGGCGGTGGCGGCCTTTGCGTCCGGTGTCCGGGCGGCCGGGGCGGACGGATCGGCCCGGCCGCCCGCGCCGTGTGCGGATTCGGTGACCGGGGTGTCCCGGGTGGGTCGCGGTTGCCGACCGGGGGGTGCCTGGTGCGGGCGGGGTGGTGGAAGGTGGGGCGACGGTCTTCGGGAGGGCGGGGGGTTCGGCGTGGGCAGACGGTTGACGGGTGCGGCGGTGGCCGGGGTGCTGCTGCTCGGGGGCGCGGTGGCGGGCGCCGCCCCCGCGTCGGCGGCGCCGCTGGTGCGGACGGCCGGGGCGGTGCGGACGGTGTCCGAGCGGACGCCTCAGCTGCGGACCGCCGCCGGGGTGCACCGGGTCACGGAGTCCGCGCTGTCCGGGTCGAAGAAGCGCAGGGCCCGGCACGGCTCCCACGGCGGGTTCGGCGGGCTGTTCACCTGGTTCGCCGTCGTGCTGCTGCTCTGTGTGCTGATCGCGGTGGTGGCCGTGTTCTGGTTCAGGCGCCGGGGCCGCCGCTGACGCCGGTGGGCGGGTTGAGTGCCCGGAGGGCGGCGTCGACCAGGCGGTCGGCGTGCTCGTGGGTGAGCGGGCCGAGCCGGTACTGCCAGCGGTAGTAGAGCGGGCCGTAGACGAGTTCGACGGCCAGGTCGAGGTCGGCGTCGGGGGCGATCTGGCCGGCCTCGCGGGCGCCGCGGAGGCGGTCGCGGGTGATCTCCAGCAGCGGGTCCAGCAGGCGGGTGCGGTACTCGGCGTGCAGCGCCGGGTCGTTGAGGATCTCGGCGACGAGCGCCCGGTAGGTGCGGTCGGTGCCGGGGTCGCTGAGTTCGTCGCTGGTGGGGCGCAGGACGGCGCGCAGGTCGGTGGCGAGGTCACCGGTGTCGGGCAGCGCGAGGCCGCCGTCGTGCTCGCCGGCGGCGAGGAAGGCGTCGAAGACGACGGCGCCCTTCGAGGGCCACCACCGGTAGATGGTCTGCTTGCCGACGCCGGCCCGGGCGGCGATCGCCTCGATGGTCAGCTTGCCGTAGCCGACTTCGGCGACGAGTTCGGTGGCCGCGGTGAGGACGGCGGCGCGTGCGCGCTCGCTGCGGCGGGCGGGGTCGGGGGCGGTTCTGGAAGCCATGGAAAAAATTCTATGCGAAACGGCGAGACGAGACGTATTGTCTTCTCAAGACGCCGCGAGACGGCCCGTCTCGTCTCAGTCGCTATCCCCGGAGGTGCCCGTGAACCGCCCCGCACACATCCTGATGGTCTCCGTCCCGGCCCACGGGCACGTCAACCCCAGCCTCGCCGTGATCACCGAGCTGGTCGCCCGGGGCCACCGGGTCAGCTACGTCAACGACCCCTCCTTCCGGGAGATCGTCGAGTCCACCGGCGCGGCCTTCGTCCCGTACCCGACGAAGCTTCCGCTCGCCGACGACCCGGATGGTTGGCCGGAGGACCCGGTGGCGATCCAGGACGTCTTCCTGGACGACACCCTGTCGATGTGGTCCGCCATGCTGGAGGTCTTCGAGGACGACCGCCCCGACCTGGTGCTCTACGACATCGCGGGCTTCGCCGGACGGGCGCTCGGCGAACGGCTGGGCGTGCCGGTGGTGCAGCTGTCCTCCACCTTCGTCGGCTGGGAGGGCATCGAGGAGGACCTGGCCGCGGTCTTCGAGGCCACCCGCAACGGCCCCGGCGGCCCCGAGCACTACCGCCGGTTCGCCGACTGGCTGGCCGAGGCCGGCGCGGTGGAGCGCGACGTGGAGGCCTTCAAGGGCCGCCCCGACCGGTGCGTCGCGCTCGTCCCGCGCGCGCTCCAGCCCAACGCCGACCGGGTCGACGACCGGCGCTTCACCTTCGTCGGGCCCTGCTTCGGCGATCGGGCCCACCAGGGCCGGTGGCAGCGGCCGGCCGGCGCCGAGAAGGTGCTGCTGGTGTCGCTCGGCTCGGCGTTCACCCACCATCCGGCGTTCTACCGGGCCTGCGTCCAGGCCTTCGGCGAGCTGCCGGGCTGGCACACCGTGCTCCAGATCGGCAAGCACACCGACCCGGCCGAGCTCGGCGAGGTGCCGGACAGCGTCGAGGTGCACCGGTGGGTGCCGCAGCTGTCGGTGCTCTCCCAGGCGGACGCCTTCGTCACCCACGCGGGCATGGGCGGCTCCAGCGAGGGGCTGTTCCATGCCGTGCCGATGATCGCGGTGCCGCAGGCCGCCGACCAGTTCGCCAACGCGGACGCGCTGGTGGGCCTCGGCGTCGCCCGCCGGCTGGACACCGAGCAGGCCACCGCGGAGGCGCTGCGCGCCGCCCTGCTGGAGCTGGTCGGCGACCCGGCGGTGGCCGAGCGGCTGCGCGGGTTGTCCGCCGCCGGGCGGGCCGAGGGGGGCACTGCCCGGGCGGTGGCCCTGATCGAGGCCGAGCTGGTGGGGTGACGGGCGGAGGGGCGGCCGGGGGTCGCGGTGTGCGGCGCCGATCCGGAGGACGGAGAATCCGGATGGCGAGCACCTGTTGTCATATCTTCATTCACCTGATGTGATGGTGTATATGGATATGCACAGTGCTGTGGCCCCCGACGCTCCGCTGGTCCTGGTCGGCAAGGCCGACGTCAGCGCCGAGGACGTCCTGGCCGTCGCCCGGGGCAACGCCCGGGTCGAGATCGGTCCCGACGCCCAGGCCGAGATGGCGGCCGCCCGTGCGCGGATCGACGCCCTCGCGGCCGAGCCGCGCCCCGTCTACGGCGTGTCGACCGGCTTCGGCGCGCTCGCCGTGCGCCACATCAGCCCCGAGCTGCGCGCCCAGCTGCAGCGGTCGCTGGTGCGCTCGCACGCCGCCGGCATGGGGCCGGTCGTCGAGCGCGAGGTGGTCCGCGCGCTGATGTTCCTGCGGATGAAGACGCTGGCCTCCGGCCGCACCGGCGTCCGGCCGCTGGTCGCGCAGACCATGGCCGCCCTGCTCAACGCGGGCATCACCCCGGTGGTGCGGGAGTTCGGCTCGCTCGGCTGCTCCGGCGACCTCGCGCCGCTGTCGCACTGCGCGCTGGTCCTGATGGGCGAGGGCACCGCCACCGGCCCGGACGGCGTGGAGAAGCCCGCCGCCGAGCTGCTCGCCGCCGCCGGGATCGAGCCGGTCGAGCTGCTGGAGAAGGAGGGCCTCGCCCTCATCAACGGCACCGACGGCATGCTCGGCATGCTGGTGATGGCCATCGCCGACCTCCAGCGGCTGTTCACCACCGCCGACATCACCGCCGCGATGAGCCTGGAGGCGCTGCTCGGCACCGACAAGGTGCTCGCCCCCGAGCTGCACGCCCCGATCCGCCCGCACCCGGGCCAGGCGCTGAGCGCCGCCAACATGCTCGCCGTCCTCAAGGGCTCCGGCCTCACCGGCCACCACCAGGACGACGCCCCACGGGTCCAGGACGCGTACTCGATCCGCTGCGCCCCGCAGGTGGCCGGCGCCGGCCGGGACACCCTCGCGCACGCCCAGCTGGTCGCCTCGCGCGAGCTGGCCGCCTCGGTCGACAACCCGGTGGTGCTGCCGGACGGCCGGGTGGAGTCCAACGGCAACTTCCACGGCGCCCCGGTCGCGTACGTGCTGGACTTCCTCGCCATCGCCGCCGCCGACCTCGGCTCGATCTCCGAGCGCCGCACCGACCGGCTGCTCGACAAGGCCCGCTCGCACGGCCTGCCGGCCTTCCTGGCCGACGACCCGGGCGTGGACTCCGGTCTGATGATCGCCCAGTACACCCAGGCGGCGCTGGTCAGCGAGAACAAGCGGCTCGCCGTCCCGGCCTCGGTCGACTCGATCCCGTCCTCCGCGATGCAGGAGGACCACGTGTCGATGGGCTGGTCGGCCGCGCGCAAGCTGCGCCAGGCGGTGGCCAACCTCGGCCGCATCCTCGCCGTCGAACTCACCGCGTCCGCCCGCGCGCTGGAGATCCGTCAGCAGGCCGACGGGGTCGGCGGGCTCGCCCCGGCCACCGCGGCCGCGCTGGCCGCCGCCCGGGAGGCGGGGGTCGGCGGCGCAGGCCGCGACCGCTTCCTCTCGCCGGACCTGGAGGCGGCCGCGGAGCTGGTCGCCTCCGGCGAGCTGGTGCGGGCGGTCGAGCGGGTCACCGGCCCGCTGGCCTGAGCCGGTGCCGCCGCGGGGTGGCGGGGGCTCAGTCCCAGTCGCTCCGCGGCGAGCGCTCGCCGCGGTTCCCGCGGTTGCGCAGCTCGCCCAGGGCGGCGGCGAGGTTGACCCCGACGATGCCCGCCCAGCAGACCACCAGGCCGGCGAAGCCGCCGCTGTCCGGGCTTCCCGCGATCGCCGTCAGCGGGATGCCGAGGACCAGCGAGGTCACCGCGAGCCCGGTGCTGGAGCGCTTGCCGAAGCCCGAGCGGCGCGGGTGGTCCCGGTGGTGGGACCGCGGCTCGTAGTCGTCCATCCGCTCGGCCACCGACCGCTTGACCCGGGCGTCCAGGCGGTCGTCGAGCCGCTTCATGAAGGAGTCGACGAGTGCGTCCTCGTACTCCTTGCCGAGCTCCTTGCGGGCCTGGAGGGTGGCGTCGAGGTCGCGGCGCAGTTCGTCCTGACGAGTGTCCATGGAACCAGGGTGGGGCCGCCGGGGCGTCCGGTCCATCCGTTCGCAGGAGGAATCCGGGCGGGCTCAGGGACAAATCAGGGTTACCCCGACCCCGGCGCGGGCGTCCACCGGCGGTCCACCGGCCGTCGGAGCCCGTCCGAACCCGTCCCGATCCGTCCGATCCGTGGGGCGTCTCACCCGGCGTCCCGTCGTACGAGACGTCTTTGCCAGGTGCGGCGCGCTGCTGCACAGTCGTCGTCCGAACCGCTCGCACCCGGAGGTACCGCTGATGACCGCCACCGACGAGACCGGCAGCGTCGGCCCCTCCGCCCGGCTGCTCCAACTGTTCGAGGGGCACCGGCTGACGCCGACCCAGCGCCGGATCGCGCACTCGCTGGTGCGGCACGCCACCGAGGCGCCGTTCCTGTCCAGCGTGGAGGTCGCCGAACTCGCGGGCGTCAGCCAGCCGTCCGTCACCCGCTTCGCGGTCGCGCTCGGGTACGACGGCTACCCGGCGCTGCGCAAGCAGCTGCGCGAACTCGGCGGCGGCGAGCAGGCCGCGCCGGAGACCCCGGACGACGCGGTGCGCAACGAGCACCAGCAGGCCGTGCTCGCCGAGATCGCGCACCTGCGCCACCTCGCCGAACTCCTCGCCGACCCGGAGCCGATCACCCGGGCCGCCCGGCTGCTCGCCGCCTCCCGCCCGCTGCCGGTGCTCGGCCTGCGGGCCGCCTCGGCGCAGGCACGCGGCTTCGCCTACTTCGCGGCCAAGGTGCACCCGGACATCCGGCTGCTGGACGAGGGCGGCAGCATGCTCGCCGACCGGCTGGAGCAGGCCCGGGCGGCCGGGGCCAGCGCGCTGCTCTGCTTCGCGCTGCCGCGCTATCCGCGGGAGCTGATGGATGCGCTGACGGTGGCCCGCGAGTGCGGGCTGACGGTGCTCACCGTGGCCGACAGCGCCTTCGCGCCGGTCGCCAAGCTGTCCGACCTGATGCTGCCGGCGGCCGTCGGCACCGGGCTGGTCTTCGACACCGCGTGCGCGCCGATGATGCTCGGCCGGGTGCTGCTGCAGTCCATGTGCGACGAACTCCCGGGCGCGGAGGCCCGGTTGGAGGCGATCGAGCAGTCCGCGGCGGCACGTGGGCTGTTCTTGGAATGACGGCGGGGGAGTAGCCGTCACCAACCCGGGCATCCCCTCCTACAGGGGGTGTCACCCATGCGCGTGATCCACGAGATGAAGTTCGTCGCCCGGCTTTCCTCGGGCGCCGACGAATGGTCCTGCCCCGCCTGCGGACGCCGCGTCACCCTGCGGCGCCTGCCCGAACCCGAACTGACCGTCCTCGACCCGGGCGACGAGTCGGCCGTCCACGTCGGCGTCATCGAACCCGACGCCCGCGCCGTTGAGGCCGCCGAGAAGTACGGCCTCGGCCCCGTCCAGAACATCCCCCGCCCGCCGTCCCCGCCCGCCCCCGACGCCGACGACCGCCGCTGGCTCGCCGAGATCGGCATCGACTGGGACGGCGGTGCGGCGGCCTGACTCAGCCGCGCGGCGCGTACAGCGGAAGACCGGAGGTGTCCAGCTCGGCGGGCAGTGGCGAGGGCAGCGGGACAGGCTCGCCGTACTTGCCGTGCAGGACGCCCTGGTACGCGCCGTCGTGGGGGTGGGTGTGGAGCGTCCAGGTGCCGTTGCGCGGGTCGAGCGCGAGCAGGACCGGGGCGCCGGTGCTCGCGTACCAGTCGGTCTTGGTGGCGACCGCCTTCAGACCCTCCGAATTGGAGATCATCTCGACGGCGAGGGCCGCCTCGTGCGGGTCGGCGAGCCG
Source organism: Kitasatospora sp. NPDC057542 (assembly GCF_042801945.1). Taxonomy (NCBI): domain Bacteria; kingdom Bacillati; phylum Actinomycetota; class Actinomycetes; order Kitasatosporales; family Streptomycetaceae; genus Kitasatospora; species Kitasatospora sp. NPDC057542. The sequence goes on along the minus strand of NZ_JBHVFE010000053.1, from coordinate 5,953 downwards.
CCGGTCGTCGTTCTCCCGGTCGACGGGGAGGACGATCAGGTCGGGCGTGGCGTAGTCCTCGTCGTTGCCCGGCGTGTGGATGGACGACACCTCGTAGGCGCCGAGATCGGCCGGCAGCCGGGGGTCCAACTGGATGCGCGGCCGTCGCACGGTCCCTGTGCGCTTGCCGCGCGGCGTCGGGGACATCATCAGGGTTCCTCCGGTGATCTGGACACGAAGTCCCGTGCTCCGCTCGATCTTCTCTGCCACATCCCGGAGTCTGCCGGGCCGCACGGTGATGGCCGTCATCGTGTCCGCCGCTCCCTGGCGCTGGGCCGAGTGGCTGGTGTTCGCCCTGGTTCAGGCTGGCGCGCCAAGTCGGCCGGTGCCGTGGCTGATCGGATTGTTCCGGGGGCTGGTCGAAACTCTCTTGTTTAGTTATATTCAGCCGAACCGAGCTTGAATGAATCCATCCGCAGGGAGGCCGGGACTATGGTGCAGCAGCAGGCGAGCGGGCCGCGCGAGGTGCGCGCGGCGCGTGGGACGGGGCTCACGGCGCAGGGGTGGCAGCAGGAGGCCGCCCTGCGGATGCTGATGAACAACCTCGATCCGGAGGTGGCCGAGCACCCGTCGAAGCTGGTGGTGTACGGCGGTACGGGCAAGGCGGCGCGGGACTGGCGGTCCTTCGACGCCATGGTGAAGACGCTGCAGGGGCTGAAGCAGGACGAGACCATGCTGGTCCAGTCCGGCCGGCCGGTCGGCGTGATGCAGACCCACGAGTGGGCGCCGCGCGTGCTGATCGCCAACTCCAACCTGGTCGGCGACTGGGCCAACTGGGAGGAGTTCCGCCGGCTGGAGAGCCTCGGGCTCACCATGTACGGGCAGATGACCGCCGGCTCGTGGATCTACATCGGCACCCAGGGCATCCTCCAGGGCACCTACGAGACCTTCGCCGCCGTCGCCAACAAGCGCTTCAACGGCACGCTGGAGGGCACCATCACCCTCACCGCCGGCCTCGGCGGGATGGGCGGCGCCCAGCCGCTGGCCGTCACCATGAACGGCGGCGTGGCGATCTGCATCGACTGCGACCCGTCCCGCATCTCCCGCCGGATCGAGCACCGCTACCTGGACGTCGAGGCCAAGGACCTCTCCCACGCGCTGGAGCTGGCCACCGCCGCCCGCGACAAGCGGCAGCCGCTCTCCATCGGCGTGCTGGGCAACGCCGCCGAGCTGGTCCCGCAGCTGCTCGCGATGGACGCGCCGATCGACATCGTCACCGACCAGACCAGCGCCCACGACCCGCTCAGCTACCTGCCGGTCGGCGTCGCCTTCGAGGACATGGCGGACTACGCGGCCGCCAAGCCCGCCGAGTTCACCCAGCGCTCGCGCGAGTCGATGGCCCGGCACGTCGAGGCGATGGTCGGCTTCCTGGACCGCGGCGCCGAGGTCTTCGACTACGGCAACTCGATCCGCGGCGAAGCACAACTGGCCGGCTACGACCGCGCCTTCGCCTTCCCCGGCTTCGTCCCGGCGTACATCCGCCCGCTGTTCTGCGAGGGCAAGGGCCCGTTCCGCTGGGCGGCGCTGTCCGGTGACCCGCAGGACATCCACAAGACCGACAAGGCCGTCCTCGACCTCTTCCCGGAGAACGAGTCGCTGGCCCGCTGGATCAAGATGGCCCAGGAGAAGGTGCACTTCCAGGGCCTGCCGGCGCGCATCTGCTGGCTCGGCTACGGCGAGCGCGACAAGGCCGGCGAGCGCTTCAACGACATGGTCGCCTCCGGTGAGCTGTCCGCCCCGATCGTGATCGGCCGCGACCACCTGGACTGCGGCTCGGTCGCCTCCCCGTACCGGGAGACCGAGGCGATGCTGGACGGCTCCGACGCGATCGCCGACTGGCCGCTGCTCAACGCCATGGTCAACGTCGCCTCCGGCGCCTCCTGGGTCTCCATCCACCACGGCGGCGGGGTCGGCATCGGCCGCTCGATCCACGCCGGCCAGGTCACCGTCGCCGACGGCACCGCGCTGGCCGGGGAGAAGATCCGCCGGGTGCTCACCAACGACCCGGGCATGGGCGTCATCCGGCACGTGGACGCCGGGTACGACCGGGCCACCGAGGTCGCCGCCGAGCGTGGCGTCCGCGTTCCGATGGGCGAGCTGTGACCTCGTCCTTCCAAGAGATGTGGGCGGAGCTGCTCCCGGTGGGCCGCTCCGCCTCCTCCGGCGGCTACCGCCGCTTCGCCTGGAACTCCGCCGACGCCGAGTGCCGGGCCTGGTTCGAGCAGCAGGCCCGCAGCCGCGGCCTGGCGTACGAGCTGGACCGCAACGGCAACCAGTGGGCCTGGCTGGGCGATCCGCAGGCCGCCGGGGCCGTGGTGACCGGCTCGCACCTGGACTCCGTCCCGGACGGCGGTGCCTTCGACGGCCCGCTCGGCGTGGTGTCCTCCTTCGCCGCGCTGGACGAACTCCGCGCCCGCGGCGCCGAGTTCAGCAAGCCCCTGGCGATCGTCAACTTCGGTGACGAGGAGGGCGCCCGGTTCGGCGTGGCCTGCATCGGCTCCCGGCTGACCGCCGGGGTGCTGTCCCCGGAGCAGGCGTACGACCTGCGCGACGCCGACGGCGTCCGGCTGCCCGACGCGATGGAGCGGGCCGGCTACGACCCGACCGCGATCGGCGCGGACGACGACCGGCTGGCCCGGATCGGCGCCTTCGTCGAACTCCACGTCGAGCAGGGCCGCTGCCTCGCCGAGGGGCAGCCGGTCGGCGTGGCCGGGGCGATCTGGCCGCACGGCCGCTGGCGGTTCGACTTCCACGGCGAGGCCAACCACGCCGGCACCACCCGGATCGAGGACCGCCGCGACCCGATGCTGACCTACGCCAACACCGTGCTTGCCGCCCGCAAGAAGGCGAAGCAGGCGGGCGCGCTGGCCACCTTCGGCAAGGTCGCGGTCGAGCCCAACGGCACCAACGCGATCGCCTCGCTGGTGCGCGGCTGGCTGGACTCCCGGGCGGCGGACGAGCGCACCCTCACCGCACTGGTCGCCGAGATCGAGCGGGCCGCCGCCGAGCGCGGCGAGCGCGACGGCGTCCGGGTCGAGCTGACCCGCGAGTCCTACACCCCGGTGGTGGACTTCGACGGCCCGCTGCGCGACCGGCTGGCCAAGCTGCTGGACGCCCCGGTGCTGCCCACCGGCGCGGGACACGACGCCGGCATCCTGGCGTCCGCGATCCCGACCGCCATGCTGTTCGTGCGCAACCCCACCGGCGTCTCGCACTCCCCGGCCGAGTACGCCGAGGAGGCCGACTGCCTGGCCGGGGTCGCCGCCCTCGCCGACGTACTGGAGGACCTGGCGTGTCAGTGACCCCATCCGAAGGGGCCGGGCCGGTGCGCTACTGGGCGCAGTACGCCTGGCTGCCGCACGACGACGGGCCGGCGGTCGAGCAGGACGTGCTGATCACCACCGGCCCCGGCGGGACGATCGCCGCCGTCACCCCGGACAGCGGCCCCTGCCCGCCCGGCGCCGTCCGGCTCGACGGGCTGCTGCTGCCCGGCCAGGCCAACGCCCACTCGCACGCCTTCCACCGGGCACTGCGCGGGCACGTCCAGGTAGGCTCCGGGACCTTCTGGACCTGGCGCGACACCATGTACCGGTTCGCCGGCGCGCTGGACCCGGACCGCTACCTGGAGCTCGCCACCGCCGTCTACGCCGAGATGGCGCTGGCCGGCATCACCGCCGTCGGCGAGTTCCACTACCTGCACCACGCGCCCGGCGGCGCCCGGTACGCCGATCCGAACGCGATGGGCGAGGCGCTGATCGAGGCCGCCGCCCGGGCCGGCATCCGGATCACCCTGCTGGACACCTGCTACCTGTCCTCCGGCTTCGGCGCCGAGCCGACCGCGCCGCAGCAGCGGTTCAGCGACGGCGACGCGGAGGCCTGGGCCGAGCGGGCGGACGCGCTCAAGCCGCGCGAGCACGCCCGGATCGGCGCCGCCATCCACTCGGTGCGGGCCGTCCCGGCCGAGCAGCTGGGCACCGTCGCGCACTGGGCGGCGATGCGCGAGGCGCCGCTGCACGTCCACCTGTCCGAGCAGACCGCCGAGAACGACGCCTGCCTGGCCGCGCACGGCGTCACCCCGACCCGGCTGCTCGCCGACCGCGGCGCGCTCGGCCCGCGCACCTCGGCCGTGCACGCCACCCACCTGACCGACGAGGACGTCCGGCTGCTCACCGACTCCTCCACCACGGTCTGCATGTGCCCCACCACCGAGCGGGACCTCGCGGACGGCATCGGCCCGGCCCGCCGGCTCGCCTCGGCGGGCTCCCCGATCACCCTGGGCAGCGACAGCCACGCGGTGATCGACCCGTTCGAGGAAGCCCGCGCGCTGGAGCTGGACGAACGGCTGCGCACCCGCACCCGCGGCCACTGGACGGCGGGCGCCCTGCTGCGGGCCGGCACCGAGGACGGGCACGCCTCGCTCGGCTGGCCGGAGGCCGGACGGGTCGAGGCCGGGGCGCTCGCCGACTTCACCGTCATCGCGCTGGACACCGTCCGCACGGCGGGCCCGCCGCCCCGGCTCGGCGCCGAGATCGCGGTCTTCGCGGCCTCGGCGGCGGACGTGCGGCACGTGGTGGTCGGCGGCCGGCACGTCGTCCGGGACGGCGTGCACCGGCTGGTGGCCGACGTGCCGGGCGCGCTGCGCTCCGCGATCGGTGCGCTGGACTGCTGACCTGTTCCCTGAACCCCCTTCGGAAGGCCTTGTCGTGACCACCAGGAACACCAGGACCACCTTGATCACGGGCATCGGCAGCCTGGTCACCAACGACCTCGGGCAGGGCGCCGGGCCGCTCGGCCTGGTGACCGACGCGGCCGTGGTGGTCGAGGGCGACACCGTCGCCTGGGTCGGCCCGGCGGCCGGCGCCCCGGCGGCGGACGAGCGCTTCGACGCCGAGGGCCGGGCCCTGCTGCCCGGTTTCGTCGACTCGCACGCCCACCTGGTGTTCGCGGGCGACCGCACCGCCGAGTTCAACGCCCGGATGTCCGGGCAGTCGTACACGGCGGGCGGCATCCGGACCACGGTGGCGGCCACCCGGGCGGCGAGCGACGCCGAACTGGACGCCAACTTGGCCCGGTTCGTCCGGGAGGCGCTGCGCCAGGGCACCACCACCATCGAGTGCAAGTCCGGCTACGGACTGACGGTGGAGGACGAGGCGCGCGCCCTGCGGATCGCCGCCGGGCACACCCCGGAGACCACCTACCTGGGCGCCCACGTGGTCGCCCCCGAGTTCGCCGAGGACCCGGCCGGGTACGTCGACCTGGTCACCGGCGAGATGCTGGACGCCTGCGCCCCGTACGCCCGTTGGGTGGACGTGTTCTGCGAGAAGGGCGCCTTCGACGGGGAGCAGGCCCGGGCGGTCCTGACCGCCGGCATCGAGCGCGGCCTCACCCCCCGGGTGCACGCCAACCAGCTCTCGTACGGGCCCGGCGTGCAGCTGGCCGTCGAGCTGGGGGCCGCCTCGGCGGACCACTGCACGCATCTGACGGACGAGGACGTGGCGGCGCTGGCCGGCTCGGCGACGGTGGCCACCCTGCTGCCGGGGGCGGAGTTCTCCACCCGGGCCGAGTACCCGAGCGGGCGCAGGCTGCTGGACGCGGGCGCGGTGGTGGCGCTGTCCACCGACTGCAACCCGGGCTCCAGCTTCACGAGTTCGATGGCGTTCTGCATCGCGGTCGCGGTGCGGGAGATGGGGATGACCCCGGACGAGGCGGTCTGGGCGGCCACCGCGGGCGGCGCCCGGGCGCTGCGGCGCAGCGACGTCGGCGTGGTCGTGCCCGGCGCCCGGGCGGACCTGCTGCTGCTGGACGCGCCCTCGCACGTCCACCTGGCCTACCGGCCGGGCGTGCCGCTGACGGCGGCGGTCTGGCGGGCCGGCGTCCGCGAGCTCTGACGAGCCGTCGGAGGAGGGCCCGTGTC
>NZ_JBHVFE010000052.1:0-29783 GCF_042801945.1 Kitasatospora sp. NPDC057542 | reverse complement strand
CTCCGGACTGTCGGCCCAGTGCCGCATCAGGGCTTGCGAGGCGTCAGTGCCGATCTCCGCCGGTCAGCGCGTGGCGGACCAGGACCTTGGCGCCGGCCCGGTGGCCACGCTTCAGCGCGCCCGGCAGCATGGTCAGCGCGTGCAGGCGGGAGGCGCTGCGGAACCGGGCCGCACGGGCGGCCTTCGGCCAGCCGCGGGCGTCCATCCGCTCGGCCACCGCGTTGAAGTACCGCTCCGCCTCGGTGAACCGGGTGCCGGAGAAGGCCTGCACCGAGGACTCGCTGACGGCGTGCCGGCGGTACTGGAAGACGACGGTGGTGTTGTCCACCAGCATCTGCTCGCCGAGCTCCAGCAGGTCCACGACCAGGGCCAGGTCCTGGATCACCGAGTACTCGTCACGGAAGTTGACCGCGCGCAGCGCCTCGCCGCGCCAGCAGATCGACGGGAAGTAGAGCCAGTTGCCGCGCAGCACGCTGGCGGCCAGCTCCTCGCCGCCCATCAGTCGCCGGCCCTTGACGGTCGGCGCGTAGATCTTCTCCTTGACGTTGTCCGCCAGGCCCGAACGGCTGACCTCGCCGTTGCCGTCGATGACCTCGACGCCCGGCTGCACCATGCCCAGGTCCGGGTTGTCCTTGACTATCGCCCGGACGGTCTCCAGGTAGTGCGGGTGCAGCAGGTCGTCGCAGCCCATGATGACCACGTGGTCGGCCGTGGACAGCTCCACGCACTTCTGGAAGTTCTTGGTGATGCCGAGGTTCTGCTCGTTGCGCAGGTAGCTCACCCGGTCGTCGCCGAGCGAGGCGAACCAGCCCGGGACGTCCGGCTCCTTGCCGTCGTCGATGACGGTCAGCCGGAAGTCCCGGTCGGTCTGCGCGAGGATGCTCCGCACCGCGGCCTGCATCAGCGCCACGTCGCCGTAGTACGGCAGCATGAACTCGAAGGTCGCCATGGGATCAGGCCTTGCTGCGGTCGACCGGCGCCGAGACCGGCAGGTCCAGGTCGAAGCGCTCCTCGTTCAGGCGGGCGCCCTCGTTGATCGCCACGGTGCGCGCCAGGTCGGTGAGCTTCTTCTCCAGCGAGCGGAAGCGCAGGAAGGTGTTCAGGGTCAGGAAGCCCATCGCCAGCACCATCACGTACAGCACCAGGTCGGTACCGCGGCCGACGCCGAGCTGGTGGGCCAGCCAGGTCACGTCGGTGGGACGCAGCACCGCGTAGATGTTCACGATCACGAAGACCGAGAACGCGATCCGCTTCCAGGCGCGGGTGTTGGCACGGTCCCAGCGCCGGATGAACATGAAGGCGAGAGCGACCGAGCCGAGAATGAGAACCAGCTGGATCCAGAAGAATTTCATCGGCGGCTACGCTCCCGCAGCGAGATGTCGAAGATGATGTTGACGCCGTTGATCAGGGACTGACCCTTGGCGCGTGAGTACTCGGTGTACAGGATGTCCACCGGGAGCTCGGCGACCCGCAGGTCCGAGCCGGCGAGGAAGCTGACGATCTCCGACGCGTGTGCCATGCCGTTCATGGTGATCCGCAGCCGACCGGCGGCCTCGCGGTTCAGTACGCGCAGGCCGTTGTGGGCGTCGGTCAGCTTGAGCTTGCGCGCGGTCGGGCTGACGGTCGCCGCGGTGCGCAGGACGACCCGCTTGATCCACGGCACCTGCCCGTTCTGCTCGATGAAGCGCGAGCCGAGGACGACGTCCACGTCGCCCTCCCGCAGCAGGGCGACCATCTTCTCGACGTCGGCGGTCTGGTGCTGGCCGTCGGCGTCGAAGGTGGCGAAGTACTTGGCGCCCGGCTGGGCCAGGGCGTAGGCGAGGCCGGTCTGGAGGGCGGCACCCTGGCCGAGGTTGACCGGGTGGCGCACCAGGTGCGCGCCCGTCTGCATGATGTGCTTGGCCGAGTCGTCGCCGCTGCCGTCATCGACCACCACGATGTTCGGGAACGTCTTTCGCGCCCCCTCCACAACGTCGGCGATCACCTGGCCCTCGTTGTAGGCCGGGATCACCAGCCAAACATCGTCGTACTGGGACACGGAGGCTCCATGAATGGGGTCTGGCCCGCGCTGCTGCGCGGCGATCTGAAGATGAGGGGCGGACACGGTCAGTCACCGGCCGTCCGACTGCTCAACACCCCGGCGTTCGGGTCCCCCGACTGCTGGGCGAGACCGGCGGAATTCGTCGCCGAACGGGCGAAACTCTGCCTCAGAACCGCCAGCATACCGAGGACGGTGGCCACGGAACCCGCCGTATACGCAAGGATCACGCGGGTGGACACCTCACCCGGCAGGAAGGTCACCCCGGCGAGGACCGCGGTGCCGACCGCCCAGCAGAGCAGCTGAAGGTTGTGCCGCTTGAATACCATCAACGCCTGTCCGAGCACCATCGCGAACATGTACGCGACGGTTCCGGCGGACAACCAGAAGAAGTCGAGGCAGCCGAGCACCGGCTTGGCGCCGAACAGCACCTGGATCAGCCACGGGCCGAGGGCGACCGCCGGGATACCGCCGAGCAGGCCGAGCGCGCCCACCACGACGCCGATCTTCTTGAGCATCCCGGTGAAGGCGGCCCGGTCCCCGACCGCGATCGCGGCGGAGAGGCCGTTCAGCAGCGAGGCCTGGAGCGAACCGAAGACGAACAGCGGCACCCGGGCCAGCACCAGCGCGTTGAGCAGGGCGGCGATCAGCGCGGAGTCGGAGGGCGCGAGCAGCTTGGTGCTCACCACGGCCGCGTTCACCACGACCTGCGAGAGCAGCGTCGAGCAGATCAACAGGCCGAGCCCGGAGCAGAGTTCGGACCAGCCGACCTGCTCGCCGGGTTTGACCGCGCGCAGCAGCGGGGGCAGCGTGGCGATCGTGGCGAGGATCGGCGCGACGGCCAGGATCAGGCTGAACGCGAGCGCCGAGTGCACCCCGGCCACGCCGCAGGCGAAGGCCAGGCCGATCCGCAGGCCGCCGTCCAGGCCGAGCTGGGTGCCGTACGCGCCGAAGCGTCCGAGGCCGGCCAGCACGCCGCGGGTGAGGTAGCAGACGGCCATGCCGGTGAAGGCGCCGCCGAGGGCCAGCACCAGCGAGCGGTCGCCGTGGAACATCGCCCGGGCGATCGGGCCGGAGGCGGCACCGAGGACGGCCAGGGTCGCCGCGAGGATCCCACCGGTGAGCAGGGTCGCCCGGCGCAGCACCGGCGCGGCGCCGTGGCCGAGCGCCGCCCGCGCCGCGACGATCCGGGTGAGCTCCTGCTCGATCGGGAAGAAGACGCCGATGCCGACGGACATCACGATCGTCCACAGCAGCGAGACGTTCGCCATGTCGTCGACGGACAGGCTGTGGCCCGCCACCCCGAGGTGGATGTAGGAGGCGGCGCCCAGTACGACGGTGCCGCCGGCCACCGCCAGGGTTCCTGGCGGTAGCGCGGCAGCCACCTTCGTCAGCGGGTTCTTCACTGAGGTCTGTCGCTCTCGGTGCTCCGGGCCGTGGCGGCCAGTTCGGCGAAGACGGGCTTGGTCAGGGCCTCGGCCAGCATGGCCCGCCACTCGGGCAGCGGCGCCAGCCCGGCGGCGGCCCAGCGGTCGTGGGCCAGCACGCTGAAGGCCGGGCGGACGGCCGGGCGGACGAAGGCCTCCGAGGTGGTCGGACCGATCCGCTCCGGGTCCAGCCCGCTCAGTGCGTAGGTCTCGCGGGCCAGTCCGCACCAGGTGGTCCGGCCGCTCGCGGTGCCGTGGTAGACCCCGGCCGGGGCCTGCCCGGCGAGCGCGGCCCGGCCGAGCTCGACCAGGCGGCCGGCCAGCGCGTACGACCAGGTCGGCTGGCCGTGCTGGTCGTCCACCACGTCGAGGGTGTCCCGCTGGGCGGCGAGCTTGAGCATGGTGGCCACGAAGTTCGGGCCGTGCTCGCCGTACAGCCAGGCGGTGCGCACCACGTAGCCGTGCTCGGGGAGCAGTTCGGCGACCGCCCGCTCCCCCACCAGCTTGCTGCGGCCGTACGCGTTCACCGGCGCGGTCGGGGCGTCCTCCGGGCAGGGCTCGGTGGCGTCGCCCGGCAGGACGTAGTCGGTGGAGACCTGCAACAGCCGCGCACCGCTCTTGGCGCAGGCCGCGGCCAGGTGGCGCACGCCGGTGCCGTTGACGGCGGTGGCGGCGTCCTCCTCGGTCTCCGCGGCGTCGACGTTCGTCCACGCGGCGCAGTTGACCACGATGTCGTGGCCCTCGACGGCGGCCTGGACGGCCGCCGCGTCGGTGATGTCGAGGTCCGCCCGGCGCAGCGCGGTGATCTCGGCGGTCGCGTCGGCGCCCAGCACCGACAGCAGGTCCTGCCCGAGCATCCCGGCCGCGCCGGTGACCAGCCAGCGCACGGGCGCGGCGGCGTTCGCGGTCACTTGGCCAGGGCCGCCTTCTGCTTCAGCGGCTCCCACCAGGCACGGTTCTCGCGGTACCAGGCGATGGTCGCGGCGAGGCCGTCCTCGAAGCGGACCTGCGGCTCGTAGCCGAGCTCCTCGCGGATCTTGCTGATGTCGATCGAGTAGCGGAGGTCGTGGCCCTTGCGGTCCTCGACGTGCTCGACCATGTCCCAGCCGGCGCCCGCGGCCTCCAGCAGCAGGCCGGTCAGCTCCTTGTTGGTGGCCTCGGTGCCGCCGCCGATGTTGTAGACCTCACCCGCGCGGCCGCCGCGCATGACCAGTTCGATGCCCCGGCAGTGGTCCGAGACGTGCAGCCAGTCGCGGACGTTGCCACCGTCGCCGTACAGCGGCACCTTCTTGCCGTCGATCAGGTTGGTGGTGAACAGCGGGATGACCTTCTCCGGGAACTGGTAGTGCCCGTAGTTGTTGGAGCAGCGGGTCACCACGACGTCCATGCCGTGGGTGCGGTGGTAGGCCAGCGCCAGCAGGTCGGAGGACGCCTTGGAGGCCGAGTACGGGGAGTTCGGCACCAGCGGCCAGGTCTCGGTCCAGGAGCCCTCGCTGATCGAGCCGTAGACCTCGTCGGTGGAGATGTGCACGAAGCGGCCGACGCCGTGCTTCCGGGCGGCGTCGAGCAGGACCTGGGTGCCCACGACGTTGGTCAGCACGAACGGGCCCGCGCCGGCGATCGAGCGGTCCACGTGGGACTCGGCGGCGAAGTGCACCACCACGTCGTGGCCCGGCATGACCTGGTCGACGGCGTCCACGTCGCAGATGTCGCCCTGGACGAAGGTGTAGCCCTGGTGGCCGGCCACCGGGGCCAGGTTCTCCAGGACGCCCGAGTAGGTGAGCTTGTCAAAGACCGTGATCCGGGCATTCTCGTCAGCTCCGAGGAGCTGACGGACGAACTCCGAACCGATGAATCCGGCGCCGCCGGTCACGAGGATGCGCATAATGCGCGTAGTCTACCGTCGCCCGAACACCCTCCCGACCCGGCCCCTCCCGCGTCCACCGATCTCGAATAGGGTGCACCCATGCGTGGAATCCTCCTGGCCGGCGGCACCGGCTCGCGGCTGTGGCCCCTGACCCGTGCGGTGTCGAAGCAGCTCCTGCCGGTCTTCGACAAGCCGATGATCTACTACCCCCTCTCGACCCTCGTGATGGCCGGGATGAGCGAAATCCTGATCATCACCACCCCGAACGACCGGGACCAGTTCGAGCGCCTGCTGGGCGACGGTTCGCAGTTCGGCCTGAAGCTCCAGTACGCCGTCCAGGAGAAGCCCGAGGGCATCGCCCAGGCCTTCGTGCTCGGCGCGGACTTCATCGGCGACGAGTCGGTGGCCCTGATCCTCGGCGACAACATCTTCCACGGCAGCGGCCTGGGCACCTCGCTCACCGAGCACTCCGACATCAAGGGCGGCCGGGTCTTCGCCTACCCGGTGGCCGACCCGACCGCGTACGGCGTGGTCGAGTTCGACGAGACCGGCCAGGTCATCTCCATCGAGGAGAAGCCGGCCGAGCCCAAGTCCCGTTACGCCGTCCCCGGGCTGTACTTCTACGACAACCGGGTCGTGGAGATCGCCCGCACCCTGGAGCCGAGCGCCCGCGGCGAGCTGGAGATCACCGCCGTCAACGACGCCTACCTGCGCACCGGCGACCTGCACGTGACGACCCTCGACCGCGGCACCGCCTGGCTGGACACCGGCACCTTCGTGTCGATGGTCCAGGCCTCGGAGTTCGTCCGGGTCATCGAGGAGCGCCAGGGCTTCAAGATCGGCTGCATCGAGGAGGCCGTCTGGCGGGCCGGGCTGATCGACGACGCCCAGCTGCGCGAGCTCGCCGAGCCGCTGCTGAAGAGCGGCTACGGCCAGTACCTGCTGGACCTGCTCGACGAGGCGGCCGCCAAGTGAAGTTCCGTGAGCTCTCCATCGAGGGCGCCTTCGAGATCACCCCGCAGGTGCACGGCGACGCCCGCGGCCACTTCACCGAGTGGTACCGCTTCGACCGCCTCGCCGAGGTCGTCGGCCACCCGCTGAACCTGGCCCAGGCCAACCTGTCGCTCTCCGCCAAGGACGTCGTCCGCGGCATCCACTTCGCCGACGTCCCGCCCGGCCAGGCCAAGTACGTGGCCTGCACCCGCGGCGCGGTGCTGGACGTGATCGTGGACCTGCGCGTCGGCTCGCCCGGCTTCGGCACGTGGGAGTTCGTCCGACTGGACGACACCGAGCGCAAGGCCGTCTACATCCCCGAGGGTCTCGGCCACGGCTTCTGCGCCCTCACCGACGACGCCACGCTGACCTACCTCTGCTCGGCGACGTACAACCCGACCGGCGAGCACGGCGTGCACCCGCTGGACCCGGAGCTCGGCATCGAATGGCCGACCGACGCCCCGCAGCTCTCGGCCCGCGACGCGGTGGCGCCCTCCCTCTCGGAGGCCCTCGCCACCGGCCTGCTGCCGGACTACCAGGCCTGCAAGGCCTACGCGGACTCGCTCAAGCAGCAGTAGCCACGCGAGGCCGGCTGAGGGGACGTGCGCGCAGGCGCACACGTCCCCTCAGTCATACTTCCTGCCACTTCCCAGGCCCCTTCTCAGGCCGCTCCCAGCCGGCCGGATCGGACGGACCATGACCCACCAAGCGGGACCCTCACGCGGCATACGCGAAGGCGCCGACACCCGGCGCCCCGCGTGGCTGAGGGGAGGCAGTCTGTCCGGCCGCCAGAACAGCTTCGGCGCGATCCGGACGGCCCTCGCGGTAGCCGTCGTCTACTCCCACGCCTATCCGCTCGGGTGGGGCCGGCCCGCTCCGCTCTCCCAGTTCAGCGGCGGCCAGATCGACCTCGGCCGGCTCGCGGTGGTCGGCTTCTTCGCGCTCTCCGGGTTCATGATCACCGGCAGTGCGATGCGCAGCACGATCGGTCGGTACTCCTGGCACCGCGCCCTGCGCATCCTGCCCGGGCTCTGGGTCTCGCTCCTGGTCAGCGTCCTGGTGGTGGCGCCCGCGCTGTACTACCGGACCCACCACTCGCTCACCGGTTACTGGTCGCACCCGGCCGGGCCGCTGCACTACCTGGCGGGTGCCTGGAACGCCTCGTTCGCCAACGGGTGGGACATCTCGAACGTGGTCGCCGACGGCGTCGCGGCCGGCACCAACCACGACCCCGGGATCAACGGCTCCCTCTGGTCGCTCGACTACGAGATGCTCTGCTACATCGTGATGGGCCTGCTGGCCGCCGGCGGCGTGCTGCTGCGCGCGAGGAAGGCGGTGCCGCTGCTGACCCTGGTCCTCTGGATCCTGATCGTCGAGGACTGGCGGACGACCCCCGGCTCCGTCAACATCCCCAACAGCATGGGCCACTTCCTCCACGTGCCGGTCTTCGGCCCGATCTACGTGCAGTACCTGGTCTACCTGGGGTTCGTCTTCCTGGTCGGCGCCACGGTGCAGCTGTACAAGGACCGGATCCCGATGAACGCCGGGCTCGCGCTGCTGTCGGCCGCCGTGCTCGTCGCCAGCCTGCACTACGGCGGGCTCTTCGCGTTCGGCTACCCGGCCTTCGCCTACCTGCTCTTCTGGCTGGCGGTCCGGCTGCCCGTGCCGTTCCAGCGGATCGGCGTCAAGCGGGACCTCTCGTACGGCATCTACATCTACGGCTTCACCGTCGAACAGGTCGTCGCCGCACTCGGTTACAACGCACACGGCATGCGGGTCTACCTCCCGCTGTCGCTCGCCGGAACGGTCGTCCTCGCCGCGCTCTCCTGGTACCTGGTCGAGAAGCCCGCGCTGAAGGCGAAGGACTGGACGCCTCGACCGGTACGCGCGCTGGCCGAGCGCCGGGCCCGCCGGGTCGCGGTCCCCGGGGCGGCCGAGCCGGTCGGGGAACCCGCGAGGACCGCGGTCCCCGCACCCTGATCACGCGGCGCCCGGCCCGGCACACGGTGGCCCGGTTCGTCCTCAGTGGGTCCTGAAGACCCACACCTTGAGGAGGACGAACCGGGCCACCGTCGCGAGGCCGTTGGCCACGACCAGGCCGGCGACCTCGACCACCCGCGAAGCGTTCGGCGCGAGCAGGGCGAGCAGGGCGAGCGCGCCGCTGCTCAGGCCCAGACCGATCAGGAAGGCGACGGCGCCCTGCAGCTGGTGGCGCACCGCACCCTCCGAGCCGGTGATGCCGAAGGTGAAGCGCCGGTTGGCGGCGGTGTTGGCGACCGCGCTCACCGCCAGGGCGATCAGGTTGGCCGCCTGCTGGTCGACGACCTGGCGGGCCACCACGTACAGGCCGAGGTAGAAGAGCGTACTGAGCACGCCGATGACCAGGAACGACGGGAGCTGCCGCTTGGCGGTGCCGGCCGGGGAAGCCACCCGGCCGTCGGGTGCCGGTACCGGCGCGTTGTCGGTGGAGACCATGGTTTGCCCACTGCTTCGTTCGTCGGGTCAGGAGAGCTCGTAGACGGCCACCCGGCCGTTGTCGAACACCGGCTTGGCGAGGTTCCTGAGCTGTGGCGACTCGGCGCCCGCCATCCGCTGGACCACCAGGTAGCGGACCTTGTGGTCGTGGTGCAGCCGACGCAGGATGTCCGGCGTCGGCGCGTAGAACGCGGCCTCGTTGAGGTTGAACAGCTCGGTGTCCCAGAACGGCGCCACGGAGGCCGCCGCCCCGTTCGCGGTGGCCATCAGCCTCGGTGCGTACGCCCAGCCCTCGATGAGGACCGAGCGCTCCGAATAGCCGCTGAGCCAGTGCGAACGGTAGTTGTCGCACGCCGCACCGTACACGTAGTTGTTGAACTCCCAGCAGTGGCTGTTCGTCGCCAGGATGTCCGAGGGAGCGCTGTGCGAGCGGATCCAGCGTGCGGCGTTCACCTGGCTCGCCGGCATCACCCAGCTGCCCTCCCACGGGACCTCCTGGGACTGGAGGGCGTCGAGGGCGAGGCTCGGGGTGCCGAGCGTCAGTCCGGCGGTGAGCAGGACGATCCCGCCCCGGCGCCGCAGGCCGCGCGCCGGCCGGGAGAACAGCCACCAGAGCAGCCCCAGGAGGCCCGCCAGCACCGCGAACGCGGCCGCCACGCTCAGCGCCGGCAGCAGTGGCGTGTACGGCTCGGTACCCGTGCCGTCCCCGGTGTGCTCGGCCAGGAAGGTCGCCAGGTCCGCCGAGTACCGGTACGAGAGCCAGATGAACAGCCCGGTCAGGGCCGCCGCGCCGACGGCCAGGGCGGCCTTGCCGGCCCTGGGCAGCGCGGCGCGTTCGAAGGCCTCGCAGTACCCCCAGGCGGACAGCACCACCCCGAAGGGCATCGCGGAGATGGTGAAGTAACTGGCGTTGTAGCCGTTGACCATCAGGTAGGCCGCCGGACCGGCGACCACCGCGCCGAGCAGGAACCACTGCGCCGGTTCCAGTCGGAGCCGACGCCGCCACAGCAGCGGCACGGCGCCCAACAACTTGATCTGGTGGTTCAGGAAGAAGGCGATCAGGACTGCCACGACCACGCCGCTCTGGAGCAGCACGGGCCTGCCGTCCAGAGGTTCGGCCCAGTACTTCTCGACGTTGCCGAAGGGAATGACTTCCAGGCCGTAGCTCTCGAAGTCGAAGATCGCCGCCGTCGCGAAGAGCTGGGCGCCCGCGATGACCGCCCCCAGCCCGACGATCGTCCAGGGGATGCGCCGGGTCCTGATCAGGACCGCCAGGCCGGCGACGGCCAGGCCCGCGAGGGCCACCGGGAGGGTGCTCGCCTTGGCGGCGCTGGAGGCGGTCGCGAACATCGCCGTCAGGACGAAGACGCCCCGCCCGAAGCCCGGCGCCCGCGACCTCCCGTCCGCGTCGCCCGGGCCGCCGACCCGGCGGAGCCCGTCGGCGACCGCGCCGACCAACGCGATCAGCAGCGGCTGGCTGTAGGCCAGCGACATGCTCGACCAGGACATCAGCCGGACGGCCGGCGCACCGAAGGTCCAGCTCACCACGTTGTTCGGGTAGATCGCGGTGAACTCGCCGACCGCGAAGAGCAGCAGCGCGGCCAGCGGGCCGGCCCACGCCCGACCGGTGATCCGGTGGGCCACCACCGCCATGATCAGCACACCGAGCGCGGCGAACGCGGGAACGAGCAGCCTGGTCTCGACCACCGGCAGGTCGATGTGACCGACCATGTCGGTCATCGCCATGTGGGCGAACGTGAACCAGTGGTAGTGGAGCGGTTCCCCCGCCACCTGCGGCACGGTCAGCGGCACGTGCTGCTTGGCGTTGGCCGCCAACGACAGCATGTACGGCATGTCGCCGAACAGCCGCGAGTTCTCGTCGACCGCCAGGACCGGGAACTTCGACAGGAAGACCTGGAAGTAGTACAGGCTGGTCAGGCCCACCACCGCGGCCAGCGACCAGGACCAGGCGAGGGACGGCCGCCGGTAACCGCCGGAGCGCCAGTGCCGGCGCAGGCCGGGGACGAGCGCGAACGGGACCACCACCACGAGCGGCCAGGCGACGGCTACCGACTGGAGGCCCGAACGGACGAGGATCGCCCAGGCCCCCAGTTCCAGCACCAGCCCGGTCACCGCGCCGAAGGCCAGGTCCTCCACCAGGGTGTGCGGACGCCTGCGCAGGGCCCGGAAGACCAGGGTGCCCGGAAGCACCACGCCCCAGGCCACGTAGAAGGTGTACCGGGCGATGTCGCCGACCCTGGTGTCCGCGGCCAGCAGCAACCCCACCAGGAGCAGGTACGCCGAGACCGCGGGCAGGAACCGCCAGAAGGCGTGGGCCCTGGATCCCGCGTCCGCCGCGCCGCCGGACGGCCCGCCGGACGGCGCCGGGACTCCCGGACGTCCTCCGGTGGCCGGCGCCGATCCGGTGGCGGTGCTGTTCGTTTGCATGGTGTCCGTTCTCTCGTCCGAGCTCACAGCTCGCAGCACGGCAGCCTGGCGGAGGCCGGCGGCGGCGGTCCGCCGACCGGCGTCGGAAGGACTCCGGGTCAGCCCGCGTAGGAGGCGCTGCGGCGAGCCGTCGCGGGGTCGGGCCCCTCCGCCGAGTCGTAGCCGACGAAGTAGGCCGGCCGGGCCTGCGCCGCCGAGTAGATGCGGCCGACGTACTCGCCCAACAGACCCATGCAGACCAGCTGGACGGCGCCGAGGAACAGCATGCCCATGAACAGCGAGGACCAGCCGGGGACGGTCTTGCCGAACGCGTACTCGATCACGGTGTAGACACCGAGGGCGAAGCAGAGCACGAAGCTCAGCAGGCCGAGCCAGGTGGCGAGCCGCAGCGGGCTCGCGGAGAAGTTGGTGACGCTGTCGACGGCGAGGCGGAGCATCTTGGACAGCGGGTAGTGGGTCGAACCGGCGACCCGCTCCTCGCGCACGTAGACGACCTCGCCGCTGGGGAAGCCGAGCCACGGCACCAGCAGCCGGTAGACCGGCTGGTGCTCGGGCAGCGCCTTGAGCGCGTCCACCGCGGCACGGCTGAGCAGACGGAAGTCTCCGGCCTGGTTCGGCATCTTCTTGCCGACGAGCCTGCGCATCAGCCAGTAGTAGGCGCCCGCGGTGCGGCGCTTGAAGATCGTGTCGGTGCCGCGGTCGCCACGCACGCCGTAGACGATGTCGAGGCCCCGCTCCCGCGCGAGCGAGAGCATCTCGGGGATCTTCTCCGGCGGGTCCTGGAGGTCGGCGTCGATGGAGACGACGTAGTCGCCGAAGGCGCGGTGGATGCCGGCGGTGAGCGCGGCCTGGTGCCCGGAGTTGCGGGCGAAGCGGACGATCCGGAACTCCGGCCAGTCCTGGTGGATCTTCTGCATCAGGACCGGGGTGGCATCCGTGCTTCCGTCGTCGATGCCGACCACTTCGTACGTGATCCCCAGCCCGTCGAGGATCGGGCGCAGGCGCTGCACGGTCAGCGGCAGTGCCTCCTGCTCGTTGTAGATCGGCATGACGACCGACAACAGCGGCGCCGGCTCCCCGGCCGACGCGACTCCCTGATCTCCTGCGTTGAGCATCCTTCTTCGCCTGTCCCCATGTGATCCGAAAGCGGTCGGAAGGCATGGACCGCCGGGTAGACCCCACCGGCCGGAATCCTTCTCCCTCCGCACCCGGAGCATCGCGGGCGGCAGCGAGGAAGAGCCAATGAGCGGCAGGATAGCAGTCCGGTCCAGCCCCACTCTCCACGGGCCTGTTACCTGATCGCCGTCGATTCGATATCCCGACACGCCGAAGGGCCCCGCGCACCGGGGTGTGCGGAGCCCTTCGGACTGAGCCTGTACGAGGCAGGCAGGTCAGAGCATCAATTACTTGATGATCTTGGTGACCTGGCCGGCGCCGACGGTGCGGCCACCCTCACGGATGGCGAACTTCAGGCCCTCCTCCATGGCGATCGGCTGGATCAGCGCGACGGTCATGGCGGTGTTGTCGCCCGGCATGACCATCTCGGTGCCCTCGGGGAGGGTCACGACGCCGGTCACGTCCGTGGTACGGAAGTAGAACTGCGGGCGGTAGTTGTTGAAGAACGGGGTGTGGCGGCCACCCTCGTCCTTCGACAGGATGTAGGACTGGGCCTCGAAGTCGGTGTGCGGGGTGACCGAACCCGGCTTGATGATGACCTGGCCGCGCTCGACGTCCTCGCGCTTGATGCCACGGAGGAGCAGACCGACGTTCTCACCGGCCTGGCCCTCGTCGAGCAGCTTGCGGAACATCTCGATGCCGGTGACCGTGGTGGTGGTCTTCTCCGGCTTGATGCCGATGATGTCGACGGTCTCGTTGACCTTCAGGATGCCACGCTCGATACGACCGGTGACGACGGTGCCACGACCGGTGATCGTGAAGACGTCCTCGATCGGCATCAGGAACGGCTGGTCCACGGCGCGGGCCGGGGTGGGGATGTTCTCGTCGACGGCCTTCATCAGGCCGAGGAGCTTCTGGCCCCACTCGGCGTCGCCCTCCAGCGCCTTCAGCGCGGAGACGCGGACGACCGGCAGGTCGTCGCCCGGGAACTCGTACTCGCTGAGGAGCTCACGGACCTCGAGCTCGACGAGCTCCAGGATCTCCTCGTCGTCCACCATGTCGGCCTTGTTCAGGGCGACGACGATGTACGGAACGCCGACCTGGCGGGCCAGGAGCACGTGCTCCTTGGTCTGCGGCATCGGGCCGTCGGTGGCGGCGACCACCAGGATGGCGCCGTCCATCTGGGCGGCACCGGTGATCATGTTCTTGATGTAGTCAGCGTGACCCGGGCAGTCGACGTGCGCGTAGTGACGGTCCTCGGTCTGGTACTCGACGTGCGCGATCGAGATGGTGATACCGCGCTGACGCTCCTCCGGGGCCTTGTCGATCTGGTCGAACGGCGTGAAGGGGTTCAGGTCCGGGTACGCGTCGTGCAGCACCTTGGTGATGGCCGCGGTCAGCGTGGTCTTGCCGTGGTCGATGTGACCGATGGTGCCGATGTTGACGTGGGGCTTCGTCCGCTCGAACTTCGCCTTCGCCACTGAGTCCTCCTGAGGACAGTTCCTGTACGCCGTGGTGACGTCAGTTGGTCTTGATCGGTTTTGGTGCGGGTTGTCCGCAGGACACCCCGTGCCGTCCCGCTGGTAGGGGGGGCCGGAGGCCCCGGGAGAATCCGACCGGATCCTCCCGGGTTGCCTCCTAATAGCCTAAAGGCTTCGCTATCGTCCCGAATATCGGGACGTCACTCGCCCTTGGCCTTGGCGATGATGTCGTCCGCCACGTTCTTCGGAACCTCGGCGTACGAGTCGAACTGCATCGAGTAGCTCGCGCGACCAGAGGTCTTGCTGCGCAGGTCACCGACGTAGCCGAACATCTCGGAGAGGGGCACCAGCGCCGTGACGACGCGGGCACCGTGACGCTCGTCCATGGACCGGATCTGGCCACGGCGAGAGTTGATGTCGCCGATCACGTCGCCCATGTAGTCCTCGGGCGTGGTGACCTCGACGGCCATCATCGGCTCGAGGAGGACCGGCTTGGCCTTCCTCGCGCCTTCCTTGAAGGCCATCGAACCGGCGATCTTGAACGCGAGCTCGGAGGAGTCGACGTCGTGCGACTGGCCGTCCAGCAGGCTCACGCGGACACCCTGGAGCGGGTAGCCGGCGAGGACACCGAACTCCATGGCCTCCTGGCAACCGGCGTCGACCGACGGGATGTACTCGCGCGGGACGCGGCCACCGGTGACCTTGTTGACGAACTCGTAGCCCTCGGCCTGCTCGAGCGGCTCGATCGCGATCTGCACCTTGGCGAACTGACCGGAACCACCGGTCTGCTTCTTGTGGGTGTAGTCGATGCGCTCGACCGCCTGGCGGATGGTCTCGCGGTACGCGACCTGCGGCTTGCCGACGTTGGCCTCGACCTTGAACTCACGGCGCATACGGTCGACGAGCACCTCGAGGTGCAGCTCGCCCATACCCGCGATGATGGTCTGGCCGGTCTCCTCGTCCGTGTTGACCTGGAAGGACGGGTCCTCCTCGGCGAGACGCTGGATGGCGACACCCAGCTTCTCCTGGTCACCCTTGGACTTGGGCTCGATGGCGACGCGGATGACCGGGGCCGGGAAGTCCATGGACTCCAGGATGACCGGGTTCTTCTCGTCGGCCAGCGTCTCACCGGTGGTGGTCTGCTTCAGGCCCATGACGGCGACGATGTCGCCGGCGCCCACCGACTCGATCTCCTCACGCTTGTTCGCGTGCATGCGGTAGATCTTGCCGATGCGCTCCTTCTTGCCCTTCACGGCGTTCAGCACCGAGGTGCCGGACTCCAGGCGGCCGGAGTAGATCCGGACGAAGGTGAGCTTGCCCAGGTGCGGGTCGGACATGATCTTGAACGCCAGCGCGGACAGCGGCTCGTCGTCCGAGGCCTTGCGGGAGATCTTGGTGTCCGGGTCGTTGGGCTTGGTGCCCTCGATGGACTCGATGTCCAGCGGCGACGGCAGGTACTTGACGACCGCGTCGAGCAGGGGCTGAACGCCCTTGTTCTTGAAGGCGGTACCGCAGAAGATCGGGGTGAAGTCCGAGTTCAGGGTGCCCTTGCGGATCGCGTCCTGCAGCAGCTCGACCGGGATCTCCTCGCCCTCGAGGGCGAGTTCCATGACCTCGTCGCTGACGTTCGAGACGGTGTCGATCAGCGCCTCGCGGTACTCCGCGGCCTGCTCCTGCAGCTCGGCCGGGATGTCGACGACGTCGTACATCTCGCCCTTGGCGGCCTCGGCGGACCAGACCAGAGCCTTCATGCGGACCAGGTCGACGACGCCCTGGAAGTCCGACTCGGCACCGATCGGGAGCTGCATGACCAGCGGGGTGGCGCCGAGGCGGTCCACGATGGTCTGCACGCAGAAGAAGAAGTTCGCGCCCGTGCGGTCCAGCTTGTTGATGAAGCAGATGCGCGGGACGCCGTAGCGGTCAGCCTGCCGCCACACGGTCTCGGACTGGGGCTCGACACCAGCGACACCGTCGAACACCGTCACGGCACCGTCGAGGACGCGCAGCGAACGCTCCACCTCGACGGTGAAGTCGACGTGACCCGGGGTGTCGATGATGTTGATGGTGTTGTCGACGCCGTCGACCGTCCAGTGACAGGTCGTCGCGGCCGACGTGATCGTGATGCCGCGCTCCTGCTCCTGCTCCATCCAGTCCATGGTGGCAGCGCCATCGTGGACCTCACCGATCTTGTACGAGACACCGGTGTAGAACAGGATCCGCTCGGTGGTGGTGGTCTTGCCCGCGTCGATGTGCGCCATGATCCCGATGTTGCGGACCCTGGCGAGGTCAAGGGAGGTTGCAGCCATGGTGGCTCGTTCTCTCTCTGTCTAGTGACGGGGTACGGACTACCAGCGGTAGTGCGCGAAGGCCTTGTTGGACTCGGCCATCTTGTGGGTGTCCTCGCGACGCTTCACGGAAGCGCCCAGGCCGTTGCTGGCGTCGAGGATCTCGTTCATCAGGCGCTCGGTCATGGTCTTCTCGCGACGGGCGCGGGAGTAACCGACCATCCAGCGCAGCGCCAGGGTGCTGGCGCGGCCCGGACGGACCTCGACCGGAACCTGGTAGGTCGCGCCACCGACACGGCGGGACTTGACCTCGAGGGCCGGCTTGACGTTCTCCAGCGCGCGCTTCAGCGTGACGACCGGGTCCGAGCCGGTCTTGTCGCGGACGCCCTCGAGGGCGCCGTAGACGATCCGCTCGGCGGTGGAGCGCTTGCCGTGCAGCAGGATCTTGTTGACCAGCTGGGTGACGACCGGGGAGCCGTAAACCGGGTCGATGATGACCGGGCGCTTCGGGGCGGGGCCCTTACGAGGCATTCTTACTTCTCCTTCTTGGCGCCGTAGCGGCTGCGGGCCTGCTTGCGGTTCTTGACACCCTGGGTGTCAAGCGAACCGCGGATGATCTTGTAGCGGACACCAGGAAGGTCCTTCACACGACCACCGCGCACCAGCACGATGGAGTGCTCCTGCAGGTTGTGGCCCTCGCCCGGGATGTAAGCGGTGACCTCGATCCCGCTGGTGAGGCGCACACGGGCGACCTTGCGGAGAGCCGAGTTCGGCTTCTTCGGGGTGGTCGTGTACACACGCGTGCAGACCCCACGGCGCTGCGGGGAGCCCTTCAGCGCGGGAGTCTTGTTCTTCTCGACCTTGTCCTGCCGGCCCTTTCGGACCAGCTGCTGGATCGTAGGCACCGTTTCTCCGTTTTCTGTGTGCCAAGGCTTGGTGGAACTAACCTGCGATGTCTCCCTCGCACACGGCCCCGTGGTCGACCCACGCGGTCGGGTGTGTTGGGCTTGTTACGACACGGAATCCCATGAGCTGATGTACAGCGACGGCGCTCTACGCGCGGCGCGCTGGGAAGCGCTCCGGCTCGGCGCGGCGACCGGTGTGCATGCACGCACAAGGACCCGGGGACACCCCAGGCACAAGGTCAGAGCGTACCTAGCGCATCGGGCGCGGTCAAAACAAATGCAACGCCGCAGGTCGCGGGGCTTGGACTCGAAACGGGACGGGAACCGACGCGGGCGGCGCCCATACCATGGCCGAGAACCCCCCGCACGGCGAAACCTTACGCCTGTGCGTGGACGGCGGCGAGCCGGGTGTCCCCCCCGTCGGCATCGCCCCCGGACGGCTCGGACGAGGACGACGCGTCCTGCTGCCGGTCCGCCCCCTGCCTGTCCGGCACGGCGACGAGCAGCCCCAGCGCCACCACGGCCACCGCGTACAGCGCCACGCAGGGCTGCCAGCCCACCGGCGGCGCCCAGTGGGCCGGGCTGATGAAGAACGACCCACCGTTGCCGACCGTGATGCGGCGCAGCGCCCAGACGAACCCCGCGAAGTCGGCCACGGCGAGCGCGCCGGAACAGAGCATCAGCAGCCGGCGCCAGGCGAAACCGCCCGGCAGCCGCTCGTGGCAGATCACGGCGCACACGATCGGCAGCCCGACGGCGAACGGCAGCAGGTAGCGGCCCTGCCAGATCATGCCGAGCTCCCGCGCCTGCATGGCCTGGGCCACCAGCGGTATGACCACGATCCCGGCAAGGACCCCCAGGACGGCCAGTGCGTCCCGAAGCCGCGCGTAGCAGAGCGCGAGCAGCACCAGGGCGACCACCACGGCGCACCACAGCAGCAGCGTCGCGGCCGGCGGCTCGGCGTCCAGCCAGCCGAAGTAACCGATCATCTGCTTGATGTACGTCAGACCGTTGTCGAAGGTCTTACGAGCCGCGGCCAGCGGGGTGAGACCCCTCGGGGTGTTGATGACCGAGTGGTCCGGGTGGGTCGAGGACCAGAGGAGGGCCAGGACGGTCGTGACCAGGGTCAGACCGCCCCAGACCCAGGTCGCCCGGTGCCGCAGGACCGCGCGCAGCGCGTCCTTGCTTCCGAGCAGCAGGGCGAAGAAGACCGCCCCGGGCAGCCAGATCAGGCCCAACGGCCGGATGCTGATCAGCACCACCGCACCGATGCCGAGCCGGGCGAGGCGGCGGTTCAGGAGTTCGGGGTCCGGGCTCCTCAGCAGCGCCAGGGCAGCGCTCCAGACCAGGATGCTCGCGGCGATCTCCGGGCCGTTCGGGTTGACCACACCGAACATGAACAGTGACATCGGGGTGGTGGCCGCCACCACCCCGAGCATGGTGAAGGAACGCCGACGCCACTCCGCCGCCGAGACCACCGCACTCGCCACCAGGGCGGAGCAGATCGCGGCCGACATCAGGCGCATCAGGTAGAAGGCCGTCTTGCCCGGGAGCAGCAGGCTGGGCCAGCCGACGGCGAAGTAGTACGCCGGGTGGTAGCGGCCCGCCGACGTGGTCACCTCGGCCGTCCCGGAGCTGTGCTTGAGCGCGGGTGCGCAGTCGGCCGACTGCCAGGGCTTGAAGGCGTAGCAGAGATGGGTCTCCGCCAGGTCCTCGTAGATCCGCGGGAGCACGACCCCGCTCTCGGCCCAGTGGCCTTTGATCCCGCCGACCTCGTGCGGGACCATGACCTCGGTGCCGTTGACCTGGCCCCGCGCGACCGCGGCCGCCCGGATGAGGTGCGCGGGTTCGTCCGGCGCGCCGCCGATCGGAGTCGCCAGCGACCAGGACGCACTCAGCGCGAACAGGATCGCGAACGCGACCGCCCACAACCGCCGGGGCGAAGACGCGAGCCGCTCGGCGATGCTCTTGACGGCAGTGATCATCATCTGGAAATGGGCCTTCGGGGTCGGTCCGAACTCGGCGTGCGGCACCCATGGCCGGGGCGTGGTGGGTGCTCGCGTCGACGAGATGCAACAGGCAGCGTCAGCCATGGACGAGAAGACCGTACCGAACGGAGCCCCGAGGGACTAATGGCGCCCTCCCGATGACGGTCCGTGAGTCGGGCGGGTTCAGCGCGCTCCGCCGACGGCGGCGACGGTACCCAGCAGGATCATCAAGGTCCAGAGCGCAGTGCCCGCATAGCCGACGACCAGACCGGCGACGGCCGCCCAGTCACCGTTCATGTCGCGGCGGCGGATCTGTGACCGGGCGATGTGGCCGGTGATCACAGCGGGCAGGGAGAAGCCGAAGACGCCGAGCGCCAGCGACGTGACCGCGAGCACATTGGTGGGGCGGGGCGCAGGCGGAGGAGGCGGGAGGAAGGTCGCGGGGACGGACGGCACGGCGACCGGCGGCACCGCCATCGGCCCGGAGGGCAGGTCGGCCACCAGCGCGGCCAGCTGGCCGTAGGTCTGCGAAGCGGCCACCGCCTCGTGGCGCTGCTCGTACTCCTGGACGGAGAGCCGTCCCTCGGCGAACGCGGCCTTGAGCACGTCGATCGTCCGGTCCCGGTCCGCGTGGCCCGCCCGCATCGCGGCCTGCGACGCCCCCGCGGGCGCGGGCACGGGCTGCCATTGCCCCGCCGGCCGCTTGCCGGGCGGATTGCCGGAACCGGGCTCGCCCCATGGTTGTACGGACATCCGCCACCTCCCGGTAGCGCGGCATCCCCGCGCACGTCACTGCTTCCTCATGGTGCAGGACGAACAGCCGAGCTGAGTAGTTGCCAAATCGGGCCAGTAGCCGCCGGGATGCGGATTCCGGCCCGGCGTGCCTCACCCGTTCGGCGGGCACACTCAGGGGATGCTCAACTCGGGCGACAGCCTGTTCGAGCAGTGACAGGCTGGGCCCCGAGAAACCCTCCACCACGACTTTTCACCGCTACGAGAGCAGAGAAGGCCGCCATGCAGGCGTCAGCGCCGCCGTCCTCCGACCTCCCCGGGCCGGGAACCCCGTCCGCCGTCAGCATCCAGGGGCTCTGGAAGCACTTCGGCGCCCAAGCCGCCGTGGCCGGGCTGAGCCTGGAGCTGCCGGCCGGGGCGTTCATCGGCCTGGTCGGGCCGAACGGCGCCGGCAAGACGACCACGCTGTCGATGGTCACCGGGCTGCTCCGGCCCGACCAGGGCACCGTCCTGGTGCACGGCACCGACGTGTGGGCGGATCCGGTCACGGTCAAGGCCCGGATCGGCATCCTGCCCGAGGGCCTGCGGATGTTCGAGCGGCTCAGCGGGCGCGAGCTGCTCCAGTACACCGGGCGGCTGCGCGGCCTGCCCGGCGCCGAGGTGGACCGGCGGGCCGAGGAGCTGCTGGCCGTCCTGGACCTCGGCCGGGACGCCGACAAGCTGGTCGCCGACTACTCCACCGGCATGCGCAAGAAGATCGGTCTGGCCGCCGCGCTGCTGCACAATCCCGACGTGCTGTTCCTGGACGAGCCCTTCGAGGGCGTCGACCCGGTCTCCGCCCAGACCATCCGCGGCGTGCTCAAGCGGTATGCGGCGGCCGGTTCCACGGTGGTCTTCTCCAGTCACGTGATGGAGCTGGTCGAGCAGCTCTGCGACTGGGTAGCGGTGGTCAACGCCGGCCGGGTGATAGCCCAGGGTCCGCTGGACTCCGTACGGGGCGGGCGCAGCCTGCACGAGGCCTTCCTGGGCCTGATCGGCGTGCGCGAGGACGACGGGCAGGCGCTCGGCTGGCTCGGCGGCGGACAGACCGGGGGCGCACGGTGAGTACGGCCTCGGTGCCCGACGGGCGGACGGTCGTCCGCGCCCTGGTGGCGCTCAAGCTGCGGCTGCTGCGCAACGGGCTGCGGCGCAGCCCCGGCCGGACCGCCGTCTACGTGATCGGCGGCATGGTGGGCCTGGCCTTCGCGGCCGGCATCGCCGTCGGCATGACCGCGCTGAACGGGCGGCACGAAGGGTCCGGGGACGCCGGGGTGATGCTGCTCGGCGTGCTGACCCTGGGCTGGGCCGCGCTGCCGCTGTTCCTCTTCTCCAGTGACGAGAGCGCCGACCCGACCCGGCTGACCATGCTGCCGCTGCGGCCCGGCCCGCTGCTGCGCGGCTCGCTGCTGGCCGCGCTGATCGGGCCGGGGCCGCTGATCAGCCTGGTGCTGGTGACCGGCGCGGTGCTGGCCGGCGCGGCCGGCGGCGCCTCGGCCGCGGTCGCGGTGCTCGGCGTGCCGCTCGCGGTGCTCTGTCTGGTCACGCTCTCCCGGGCGGTCGCGGCGGGCAACGCCCGGATGCTCTCCAGCCGGCGCGGCAAGGACTTCGCGATCTTCGGCGGGCTGGCCTTCGCACTGCTGGTGCAGGTCGCCAACGTCGGCTCGCAGAGCATCCTCGGCCGCCGGGGCGGGCCGATCGACCTCAGCCCGCTGAAGCCGATCGCCTCGGTGCTGCGCTGGATCCCGCCGATCAGCGCGGCGGACGCGCCGCGCACCGTCGGCGAGGGCCGGTACGGGGCGGCGCTGCTCCAGCTCGCCGCGGCCGCCGTGCTGCTGGCGCTGCTGCTGCGCTGGTGGCGGCGGAGCCTGCAGGAGCTGATGGTCACCGCCGACTCCTCCACCCTGGAGGTGGCCCGCGGGGTGCAGAAGGCGCGCGGCTGGGGCTTCCTGCCCCAGGGCCGGACCGGCGCGGTGATGCAGCGCCACCTGCGGTACGCCTGGCGCGAACCGCGGGCCAAGGCGGCGCTGTTCACCAGCATCGGGATGACGCTGGTGATCTGCGTGCTGTCGATGGTCCAGGGCTGGGCGAGCGTCTACCTGCTGGCGATGACCGGGGTGTTCCTCGGGCTGCAGATGCTCAACCTGTTCGGCATGGACGGCTCGGCGTTCTGGATGGTCGCCGCCACCCTGCGCACCCCGGCCGACGCCCGGTCCGAGCTGCGCGGCCGGGCGTACGCGGTGCTGTCGTACGCCGTCCCGGTGACGGTGGTGCTCGGACTGGTGCTGGCGGCCGTCACCGGCCGGTGGAGCGAGCTGCCGTCCGCGCTCGGCCTGGCGCTGACGATGCTCGGCTGCGGGATCGCGCTGGGCTCGATGTTCAGCGTGCTGGCGCCGTACACCATGCCGGCCGACAGCAACCCGATGCGCAACGCCGCCCCCGGGCAGGGCGGGCTGATCCTGCTCAACCAGTTCGGCTCGATGCTCGGCGTCGCGGTGCTGGCGCTGCCGGTCGGCGGCTACCTCGCCTGGGCGCTGATCTCGGACGGGCCGAGCTGGCCGGTGCTGCTGATCGGCCCGCTGTACGGCGCCCTGGTCGCGACGCTGGGCGTGCGGCTGGCGGCGGGCCGGCTGCTGGAGCGCACGCCGGAGATCCTGGCCAAGGCCATCGAGCGCTGAGCCGAGTCGCCGCCGAGCCGAACGGTTCCCGCCGCGGCTCCGGCATCATGGGCAGGAGGCCGGACCGTCGAGGAGAGCAGGGACACACCGTGGGCAAGCGCGCGCAGCAGACCGGGACCGCCGGGCCGCTGCTGGAGCAGGCGGTGCGGTCGGTGCTGACGGCCCCGGAGGACGCACTGGACCTCGCCCTGGACACCGGGGCCTCGCTGCTGGCCGCCTCGGCCGGGCAGTGGCCGGAGGTCAGCCGGGCGCTGCTCGGCCACGCGGACACCGCCGTCGGCCGCTGCTGGTCCGCCGGATGGCGGCCCGCCGACCTGGCCCGGGTGGTGCGGCGCGAGCTGAAGCCCGCCCACCTGGCCCTCGCGGTGGACCTGATCGCCGCCGAGGGCCGCCGCCACCCCGCGGCCGCCCTGGACCGGCGCTGGCGGGAGCAGCTGCGCGAGCTGGAGACCGAGGTGTGGTGGCCCGGCGACGAGGAGTACCTCGGCGCCTTCGCCCACCGGCACCGGCTGGACCGCTTCGCGCTCGCCACCGCCGTCCTGGAGCTGCTGCGCACCTGGGGCCGGCTGCCGCCGATCGCCCCGGTGGGGCCCGCCCCAGGGCAGACCGTGCGGCCGCAGCGCTCGGCGCCGGTGACCGGCGAGCCGCGGATGCTCGCGCGGATCCGGGCGCTGCTGGCCAAGGCCGAGTCCACCGAGTTCCCGGAGGAGGCCGAGGCGCTGACCGCCAAGGCCCAGCAGCTGATGGCCCAGCACAGCATCGACGAGGCGCTGCTGGCCGCGGCCGGCGCCGACCGCGACACCCCGGCGGCGCTGCGGATCGGGGTGGACAACCCGTACGAGGGCCCCAAGACGATGCTGCTGGACGCGGTCGCGGCGGCCAACCGGTGCCGGGTGGTGTGGGCGAAGGAGTTCGGCTTCTGCACCGTGGTCGGCTTCGACGGCGACCTGGACGGCGTCGACCTGCTGTACACCTCGCTGCTGGTGCAGGCCACCCACGCGCTCAACAAGGCGGGCTCCCGCAAGGACTCGCGCAGCAAGGCGTTCCGGCAGTCCTTCCTGGTCGCGTACGCGGCGCGGATCCGCGAGCGGCTGACCGCCGCGACCGAGCGCGCCACCAGCGCCGCCGCGGCCGGGCGGCACCTGCGCGAGGACGGCACCGAGGAGCAGCTGCTGCCCGACGAGCGGCTGCTGCCCGCGCTCGCCGCCCGCTCCGAGGCGGTGGACGAGGAGGTCGGCCGGCTGTTCCCGAAGCTGGTCTCGCAGCGGGTGCGGGTCAGCGACGGCGTGGGCTGGGCGGCCGGACGCGCCGCCGCCGACCGGGCCGCGCTGCACGGGCGCGCCGGGGCGATCCGCCGGTAGGGCGGGTCCCGGAGCGACCTGATAGAACGTAGTCCGCCACGAACGAAGGGGGATTCGACGTGACGGAACCGGCGGCGGAGTCGGGGTACCGGGACCGGGTGCGCGGAGCGCTGCTCGGCGGAGCGATCGGCGATGCGCTGGGCTGGCCGGTGGAGTTCCAGCAGCTCCACCAGATCCAGGACCGGTACGGACCGCAGGGCGTGACCGGGCTGCCGGCCGGGCCCGGGCCGGTCGAGGTCACCGACGACACCCAGATGACGCTGTTCACCGCCGAGGGCCTGATCCGCGGCTTCGTCCGCGGCTGGACGGGCGGCGGCGGCTCGGTGCCGGAGGCCGTGCACGGCGCCTACCGGCGCTGGCTGCTGACCCAGTACCAGTCCTCGCCGGACGCCGAGCCGCAGCCCCGCCCCTACGACGGCTGGCTGCTGAGCCGGCCCTTCCTGTACGCGCGGCGGGCGCCGGGCAACGCATGCCTGAGCGGGGTGTCCGAGCACCCGGTGTTCGAGGCGCCGTCCGCGATCGGGCTGAACGGGCCGATCAACCCTGGCTCCAAGGGCTGCGGCACGGTGATGCGCTCGGCGCCGTTCGGGCTGGCCCGGCTGGGTGTCGAGCAGTCCTTCGGGCTGGCGGTCCAGTGCGCCCAGCTCACCCACGGCCACCCGACCGGCTACCTCGCGGCGGGCGCCTTCGCGGCACTGGTCGAGCGGCTCGCGGGCGGCACCGAGCCGTGGGCGGCGGTCGGCGAGACGGTGGAGCAGATCCGCGAGCTGCCGAGTTCCAAGGAGACCGTCCAGGCGCTGGCCCGGGCGGTGCGGCTCGCCCAGGAGGCCGAGCCGGCGGCGGAGACGGTGGAGCGGGTCGGGCTCGGCTGGATCGCCGAGGAGTGCCTGGCCATCGCGGTGTACTCACTGCTGGCGGCCACTCTGGACCCCGACCCGGTGCGCACCGCGCTGCTGCTGTCGGTGAACCACTCCGGGGACAGCGACTCGACCGGCGCGGTCTGCGGCAACCTGGTCGGGGCCGCGTACGGCGCCGCCGCGCTGCCCGCCGAGTGGGCCGGAGCGGTCGAGGGCCGGACGGAGCTGCGGCAGGTCGCGGACGACCTGCTGGTGCTGTTCGGCAGCCGCGACCCGCTGCATCCGGGACTCGGCGGGCGCTACCCGGCCTGGTGAGCCGCCCGGCCGGCGAGCCGCCCCTTGCGGTGGGCGGCCCGGGCCACGCGCCTACCGGGCCTGCGGATCGGTGACCTGGCCGAGGAACAGCGGCGCTCCGCCCCGGGCGTCCCGGATCAGGAACAGGAACGGCCGGTCGAGGTGCACCTGGACCGGCCGGTCGGCGTTCGGCGCCGCCGCCGCTTCCAGCCCGGCACCACTGCCGGCCGCCGCGACCGTACCGTCCTCGCCGACCTCGATGGTGGCCTTCTGCACCACCGTGCCGACGACCAGCGGTTCCTTGGCGATGCCGCCGAAGTCGGCCTGGTCGAAGGCCGCCTGCACGCCGAGCGCGCGCAGCGCGGGGGTGAGCTCCTTCGAGGTGCCGAAGTGGAAGCGCGGCAGCTGGAGGTCGACCGGCCGCTCGGCGAGGGCGCCGAGGATCCGGTCGAGCTGGGGCTGGTCCAGGCCCTTGGCGAAGGCGGCGAAGCCGCCCTGCGCGGGGACGATCAGGTCCATCACCAACCCGCCGTCCGCGTACGGCAGTTCGACGGCCTGCCAGGGCTCGCCGACGATCCCGCCGGAGCCGTCGGCGTACTTGAAGTCCCCGGTCTGCGCCATCGTGGGGACGGCCGGTGCGGAGCCGTCGAGCTTGTGGAACGGGCGGTCGGCGGTGTGCGAGGGCTTGAAGGCGGAGGCCCACGCGGCTTTGAGGTAGAGCGCGTCGGTGAGCACCAGCCGGGTGTTCGGGGTGATCGCGTCCCGGCCGAACAGGTCCTTGATCCGGCCGTCGGTGGCCTTCTCCACGGCCGCGTTGACGGTCCTGCGGGCCCCGTCCGGGTCCTTGGCGAAGTCGGCTTGGTGCACGCCGGTGTCGAAGGCGGCGGCGAGGGTGGCCAGGTAGTCCGGTGCGACGGCCAGGCCCTGCTGCGTCCAGACGTCATCGCTGCGGCGCAGGGTGAGCTTGTCGGTGGCCGGGACCGGCCGGTTCAGCGCGCCGGTGGCGAACGCGTACTGCTGGGGGCCGAGCCCGGTGTGCAGGGCCTTGGCCAGTTCGTCGGCGGTGGTGCCGCGGGCGCCGGGCAGCAGCATGGCGAGCAGGGTGGCCAGACCCGACGGGGAGACCACGAGGTTGCTCCCGGCGGCGTCCGGCTGGGTGGTCAGGGCGTGCAGGAGGTCCAGGCCGAAGGCGTCGGTGGCGGTCGCGGTGGCGGCCACCTGGGCCGGGTCGACGGCCGGCCGGCTCGCGGGCCCGGACGCCCGGAGCTCCACGGGCGCGGCGGCTCCGGTGCTGCCGCAGCCGGCGAGCAGCGGTGTGGCGAGCGCGGCCGCGAGGAGCAGCGCCGCCGGGCGGCGGAGGGTGCGGCGGGTTGCGGTGCTGCGGTTCGTCATGGCCCTTCGACGCGCCGCCCCGAAGACCGGTTCCGTCCGGCCCTGAGCGCCCCGGATCAGTCCCAGAGCGCCCCGAACTCCAGCAGTTCGTCCCGGTGCTCGATCCGCTCCACCCAGTCGGCCGGCCAGGCCGCCTCGCCGTGGTGGGCGCCCGCGAAGGCGCCGGTCAGGCAGGCCAGCGAGTCGGAGTCGCCGCTGGAGTACGCGGCCCGGCGGACGGCCGCCACCGGGTCGTCCGGCAGCAGCAGGAAGCAGAGCAGACCGGTGCCGAGGGCCTCCTCGGCGACCCAGCCCTCTCCGGTGGCCAGGCAGGGGTCGGCCTCGACGTCGGGCGCGGCGAGCGCGGCCTCCAGCTGGTCGAGCACCTTGAGGCAGTCGTCCCAGCCCCGGGCGAGGACGGCCTGCGGGGAGCTGCCCCACCAGCGGTCGGCGAGGTCACCGAGCCAGAACCCGTCGTACCGCTTCCGGCTCGCCACCGCGTACGCCCGCAGCACCGCGGGCAGACCGGCCGGCGGCAGGCCCTCGGCGAGCTTGCGGACGGCGTACGCGGTGAGGTCGCTCGCGGCGAGCGCGGTGGGGTGGCCGTGGGTGAGCGCGGACTGGAGCTGGGCGGCGCCGGCGTGCTGCCGGGCGTCCAGCTCGCGGACCAGCCCGATCGGGGCGACCCGCATGTTGGCGCCGCAGCCCTTGGAGCCGACGTCGCCGGCCTGCTGCCAGCGGTACTCGTCGTGGCTGAGCCGCTCGCAGGCGCGCAGGCAGGTCATGCCGGGGGCGCGGTTGTTCTGCGGGGAGCGCCACCAGTCGACGAACTCCTCGCGGACCGGCCGCGCCAGCCGCAGGGGCGTCAGCGGCCCGCGCGCCAGGGCGGTGCGCAGGCCGCGGGCCAGGGCGAGGGTCATCTGGGTGTCGTCGGTGACCAGCGCCTTCTCCGGCAGCGGGAGCCGCCGCCAGTCCGGGTGGTCGGCGGCGATCTCCTCGATGGTCCTGAACTCCGTCACCCGGCCGATCGCGTCCCCGATCGCCAGCCCCAGCAGCGCCCCCGTCGCCTTGCCCACGGCCGCTCCCCCTCCACTCGCTACACCTCGACCAGCAGTTCCTTGAGCCCGCGGATCACGTAGCCCGGGTTCCACTCGGGCTCGCGGACCAGCCGCAGGCCCGGGGCCCGGCGCAGCAGCGTGCCGTAGGACTCGGTGAGCTCCAGTCTGGCAAGCGGGGCGCCGAGGCAGAAG
Source organism: Kitasatospora sp. NPDC057542 (assembly GCF_042801945.1). NCBI lineage: Bacteria > Bacillati > Actinomycetota > Actinomycetes > Kitasatosporales > Streptomycetaceae > Kitasatospora > Kitasatospora sp. NPDC057542. The sequence continues at coordinate 2,181 of NZ_JBHVFE010000052.1, read as the reverse complement.
TGGATTCCGGCGCCGAAGGTGATGTGCGGGTTGTCGGTGCGGCCGAGGTCGAGGCGGTCCGGGTCGGCGAAGCGCTCGGGGTCGCGGTTGGCGGAGCCGAAGAGCAGGGCGATCTCGGCGCCGCGCGGGATGGTGACGCCGCGGACCTCGATGTCCTCCAGCACCCAGCGCTCGAACATCTGCAGCGGGGTGTCCCAGCGCATCAGCTCCTCGACGGCGGTGGGCAGCAGCTCGTCCACCGAGCCGCGCAGCCGGGCGAGCTCCCCGGGGTTGCGGAACAGCGCCCACCAGCCGTTGCCGGTGGTGTTGACGGTCGCCTCGTGGCCGGCGTTGAGCAGCAGCACGCAGGTGGAGATCATCTCCTGCTCGCTGAGCGCGTCGGAGCCCTCCTGGGCCTGGATCAGCGCGCTGATCAGGTCCGTCCCCGGGTTCGCCCGGCGCTCGCGGATCAGGGTGCGCAGGTAGTCGGAGAACTCGATGCTCGCGGTGACGGCCCGGCGGGCGGCCTCCTCGGTCGGGTTGAGCTCGAACATCCCGGTGATGTCGGCGGACCACGGCCTCAGCAGGTGCCGGTCGCCCTCCGGCACGCCGAGCATCTCGGCGATCACGGCGACCGGCAGCGGCTCGGCGACGGTGGCGATCAGGTCGCCGCCGCCGGCCGCGAGCAGTTCGTCGACCAGCTCACCGGCCAGCCGCTGCACGGTGGGACGCAGGCCCTCGACCATGCGCGGGGTGAAGGCCTTGGAGACCAGTCGGCGCAGCCGGGTGTGGTCCGGCCCTTCCAGGTCCAGCAGCCCGTGGTCGTTCAGGGTGTGGAAGGGCTCGTGCGCCGGATCGGGCTCGGTGCGGCCGAACTCCGCGTGGCTGAAGCGGTGGGTGTAGGTGCGGCCCAGCCGCCGGTCGCGCAGCAGGGCGCTGACGTCCTCGTGGCGCGAGACCAGCCACTGGTTCGTCGGCTCGAAGTACGTCACCGGTGCGTGCTCGCGCAGTTCGGCGTACGCGTCGTACGGGTGGGCCACGAACGCCGCCGACCAGGGGTCGAACTTCGCCGTCGTCGTCATCGGTCGATCACTCCAGGCCATGAGGGGGGAAGCCGGAAAGATCATCGTACGCACGCGGTGCGTCCGGGAACATGACCCTTCCGGCCCCTGCTCAGGCCCGCTCCAGGACAAGTCGGCGCACCAGCCCGGGCAGCGCCTGGGAGATCGGCTCCCGGATCACCTCGGTCGCCGCTTCGTCGTACGGCGTCGGCTCGCCGTTCACGATGATCAGCTTCGCCCCGGTCTTCACCGCGTTGTACGGCAGCGCCGCCACCGGGAACACCTGCAGGCTCGTCCCGATCGCGATGAACACGTCGCACGCCCGGGCGACCGAGTCGGCCTGCCCGAGCACCTCCGGGTCCAGGTTCTCGCCGAACATCACGATGCGCGGCTTGAGGATCCCCCCGCACTCCCGGCACGCCGGGTCCGGCTCGCCCGGCTCGACCCGGTCCAGAGCCTCCGCCATCGAACCGACCACCCGGCAGCGCAGGCACTGCGTCTCCCGCGCGTTGCCGTGCAGTTCGAGCACCTTGCGGGCGGTCAGCCCGGACTTCTGGTGCAGCCCGTCGATGTTCTGGGTGAGCACCCGCAGCGGCAGCCCGGAACGCTCCAGGTCGACCAGCGCCCGGTGCCCGGCGTTCGGCTCGGCGGCCAGTGCGCCCGTCTCCAGACGCATCCGCCAGGCCCGCCGGCGCACCTCCGGGTCGTCCCGGTACGGCCCGATGGTGACCAGCTCCTGGGCCGACGGGTCCTTCTGCCACAGCCCCTGCGGGCCGCGGTAGTCGGGGATGCCGGAGTCCGTCGAGATGCCCGCGCCGGTCAGGACGGCGATCAGGGGGCGCTTCGCGTTCATACCCCGGACGGTACGGGCGGCGGCCCGCCCACGGCCACCGAAAATCCGGGTGCGCCGGGCCGGGGCACACTTCAGGCCAGGACGCGCACTTCAGGCCAGGACGGCGCGCGGGGCGAGCGCGAGCAGGCGGCAAGCGGGATGGAACGCCGAAGGGCCCGGAGGCTTGGTGCCTCCGGGCCCTTCGAACGAGTAGCGGGGACAGGATTTGAACCTGCGACCTCTGGGTTATGAGCCCAGCGAGCTACCGAGCTGCTCCACCCCGCGTCGGTGAACACGACTCTACGCGAC